>JAJUGM010000179.1 GCA_029268165.1 Bacteroidota bacterium | reverse complement strand
TGAACAACAGCTTAATAAGCCCGTAAGTGAAGTTATGACATGTGAAAATATTATAACCACCACACAGGAGATTGACCTGGAAAAGGCCGCTGATATCCTGCAGCGCCATAAAATTGAAAAGCTTCCTGTTGTTGACGAATATAACCGCCTGATAGGCCTTATTACATATAAAGATATTACCAAAGCCAAAGACAGGCCTAATGCCTGTAAGGATTCAATGGGTCGCTTGCGTGTTGCTGCTGCCGTTGGTATTACAAAAGATACGCTCGACCGTATTGAAGCTCTGGTAAAAGCAGATGTTGATGCTGTAGTTATTGACACAGCTCATGGACACTCAAAAGCAGTTATAGAAACCCTTAAGCATGCCCGAAAGAAATTTCCTGCAGTGAGTTTTGTTGTGGGCAATATTGCCACGGCCGAAGCAGCACACGATCTGGTTAAAGCAGGCGCAGATGGCTTAAAAGTTGGTATAGGTCCGGGGTCGATATGTACTACAAGAGTGATAGCCGGTGTTGGTGTACCTCAGCTATCTGCCATATTTGATGTGGCATTTGCCTTAAAAGATACTGATGTGCCTGTTATTGCCGATGGTGGCATACGTTATTCGGGCGATATTGTAAAGGCTATTGCTGCCGGCGCCAGTTCTGTGATGGCAGGTTCATTATTCGCCGGTGTTGAGGAATCACCCGGGGAAACTATAATTTTCAACGGCCGGAAATATAAATCATATCGTGGCATGGGGTCAATTGAAGCCATGCAGCAAGGTTCAGGCGACAGGTACTTTCAGGAACCCGAAGATGATGTTAAAAAACTTGTTCCTGAAGGCATTGTTGCCCAGGTCCCTTATAAAGGAACCTTATCGGAAGTGTTTTTCCAGTTGGTCGGAGGCCTGAGGGCAGGTATGGGATATTGCGGAGCACGGAATATAAGCGAACTGATGAAAGCCAGATTTGTACGTGTTACAAATTCAGGAATTGTTGAGAGCCATCCCCATGATGTTACCATTACACGTGAAGCTCCTAATTACAGTAGATAATAAATGTTGTATCAATTATTAACCTAATCGCTATGAAAAAGTACATTTTTCTATTCATTTCATTGCTCAGTTTCAACTTATTCATTCATGCGCAGGATGAAATATTAATGACTATCGGTGAAAGAAAAATCACCAGGTCGGAGTTTGAAAGAATTTATCATAAAAACAATTCGTCAACCACTTACGAAAACAAGTCGCCCAAAGACTATCTCGATCTTTTCATCAATTTTAAATTAAAAGTAATCGAAGCCGAAAATAACGGTTATGATACCATGAGCAAGTTTACAACCGAACTTGCAGGTTATCGTGATCAACTGGCAAAGCCCTATTTACAGGATAAAGGCCAGATAGAAGCCATGCTCAATGAAGCATACAGAAGGACTATAACCGAAGTAAATGCCAGCCATATTGCACTTAAAGTACCTCCAGGCGCTACACCTGCTGATACAGTTGAAATATACAACAAAATTATAGCTATTCGTAATCGAATTATATCCGGAGAGTCATTTGAAGATTTAGCTGTTGCATACTCTGACGATCGCAATGCTAAATACAACAAAGGTAATATCGGATGGTTTTCTGCTTTCAGGATGGTTTTCCCGTTTGAGGAGGCAGCTTACACAACACCAGTCGGACAGGTATCTATGCCTTTCAGGACACGTTTCGGATACCATATAATACGGACCAATGCCTTCAGGCCGGCAATTGGTGAGGCATTGCTGTCACATATTATGATAAAGGCATCAAGAGATGCTGATTCAGCAACGCATGCAGCTGCCCGTAATAAAATAAATGATTGTTATAACCGGTTATTAAACGGAGAATCGTTTTTCGACGTTGCAACCAAATATTCTGAAGATTATTCATCAGCAAGAGTGGGAGGCAAATTACGCTGGATAAGGTCAGGTGAGCTGCTTCCTGAACTGGAAGATAAAATATTTGCTATTAACGACAGCGGAAAATATACCGAACCTGTCCAGTCTGATCATGGATATCATATTTTTATGATTCATGGAAGACGGCCTATAAAAAGTTTTAACGAAATGAAAGCTGAACTTGAAGACAGATTAGCACGTGATGAAAGGCGTAATGTTACTGAAAAACTGTATGTTGAAAAACTGAAAAAAGATTATGGATTTACTGAATATCCCGAAAACTACACCGAATTAATGAAGCTGGTTGACAGCTCAATTTACGATAACAAATGGGACCCGTTTTACGCCGGCCCGCTGATAAATCCTTTGTTTACAATAGGCAACCGGGAATACACCCAGACCGACCTGGCCAACTATTTATTGGCTACAAAAAAATATTCCACAAAGGAATCAATTGAATTTATTGTTAAAAGAAAATATGATGATTTTGTTAAAGAAAAAGTGCTGGAATACGAAAAGGACATGCTTGATGACAAATATCCCGAATTCCGTTACCTTATGGAGGAGTATCATGATGGCATTCTGCTGTTCAATATTATGGATGATATGGTATGGACCAAAGCAGTCAGGGATTCTGCCGGTATGGAACAATTCTTTAAGAAAAATCAGAAAAAGTATAAATGGCAAACAAGGGCTGATGTCACAATATTTTCAGTAAAAGACTCAAGCCTTACACCAAAGATACTGGCACTTGCTCCGGATAGATTCAGCAAAGGAATGTCAGATAAAGATTTTAATACATCAATCTGTGGTAACGACTCCGTACAATGTGTGGATATTACCAATAAAAAATACGAAAAGGGCGATGACAGGAATGTAGATAACATGGTCTGGCAGAAGGGCGCAAACTATGTTTACAGAGATAAAAATAAGGTGAAGATTATTTATATCAACGATATCCTTAAACCTCAGCTGAAAAAGTTAAACGAAGCCAGAGGACTGGTAACTGCTGATTATCAGAATTATCTTGAAAAACTGTGGATTAAACAATTAAGGAAAAAATATCCCGTTGTTATAAATAAAAAAGTACTGGCAACGATTAAATAATTAAAATATTCTGTTTTTATGTACAGAGCAGTTGTCGCCGCATTACTCATACTATTGTTTTCCTGTGAACATAAAGTAAGGCAAAGCACCGAAAAACCAATTGCACGCGTTCTAAATAAGGAATTATATGCTGGTGATATTAAAGGCATTTTTCCGGAAGGCGTTTCACATGAAGACAGTTTGCAGATTGCAAAAAACTATATTGAGAAATGGATACGGAGACAACTGCTGCTTAATAAAGCCGAACTTAACCTTACTGAATCAGAGAAAGATGTAAAAGAGCAAATTGATAATTACAGAAGTTCACTACTTATTTACAAATATGAACAGAGCCTTTTGAAACAAAAGCTTGATACAGTAATTAGTTTGCAGGAAATTGAGGAGTATTATAATAATAACAAATCGAATTTTATGCTCAATAAGAATTTGGTTCAAGCTCTGTTTATCAAAGTTAAGCGCTCAGCTCCCGAATTATGGAAATTAAGACAATGGTACAGGCAGGATGATGCGGAAAGCATCAAAAACCTTGAAGCATATTGTTTCAGATATGCTGATTATTACGACTATTTTAACGACCAATGGGTTGATTTTTCAGCACTCATTGATAAAATTCCTGTGCAAATAGGCAATCCCGAGAATTACCTCAGATACCGTCAGTATATTGAAGCCTATGACTCCACTTACAATTATTTTGTCCGTATTTTTAAGGTTACTTTCAAAGGAGATCCATCACCCTTAGAATTAGTTAAGGATGATATTGAAAAAATTATTCTGAACAAAAGAAAAATAGAATTGCTTGCTACACTTGAGGAGGATATTTATAATGATGCTCTGAAACGAGGTTTATTTACAATTTATGAATATGAATAGGAAAACAATGAAAAATATTTTACTGCATTTTTTGCTATTATCATTTTATACAATATCTGGGTTCAGCCAGGTGAAGGTCATCGACCAGGTGATGGCAGTGGTTGGCGATAAAAAGATATTGTATTCTGATGTTGAAAAACAATATTTACAGCTTCTTGCGCAGGGTGAAAAAACAACCAGTGAAACCCGTTGCCAGATTTTTGAACAGTTGCTTATTCAGAAGCTGCTTGTTAATCAGGCCGAGATTGACAGTGTTGAAATAACTGAAGCACAGGTAAGTTCGGAGCTTGATTCCCGAATGCGTTATTTTGTTAATATTATGGGTTCAAAGGAGAAGCTTGAAGATTATTTTAAGAAGTCAGTCATTGAAATAAAGGAGGACCTGCGGGATGAGATTCGGGAGCAGATGTTAACCAATAAAATGAAAAATCAGATTACCGGTGATATATCAGTGACGCCTTCAGAAGTAAAGGGTTTTTACCGTTCACTCGATCCTTCGGAAATTCCTTATGTGGAATCAGAGGTTGAGTACAACCAGATATTGGTATATCCTAAATATGCTGAAAATGCCGTATTTGAAGTACGCGAAAAACTACTCAGTTTGCGACAACGAATACTTGACGGAGAAAATTTTGCCACCCTTGCCGTATTGTATTCCGAAGATCCCGGCTCAGCAGCCAAAGGAGGCGATATTGGCTGGTTTCCTAAGACAGAACTTGACCCTGAATACGCTAAGGTTGCATTCGGACTTAAAAAGGGCGCTGTATCAAAAATTGTTGAGTCTTCTTTCGGCTTTCACATTATCCAGTGCCTTGACCGTACAGAAGACAGAGTGCATACCAGGCATATACTGCTGAAACCAAAGATTACCTCTGAAGTTAGAAGCACAGCATTTTCAAGGCTGGATAGTATAAGGAACATAATAGAATCTGATTCGGCCACGTTTGAAAGAGCAGCCATGTTGTTTTCAGAAGATAAAGATACCCGGCTTAACGGCGGCCAGGTTGTAAATCCATCGGGTGGCCTCAGATGGCAGCTTGATGATCTACCTGCTCAGGATTATGCAGTTATAAAAAATATGAAACCCGGAGAGGTTTCTGTACCTTATGAATCAACCGATAGTAAAGGAAAAACCGTATACAAAGTAATCATACTGAAAAAACGTACTGAACCTCATAAAGCAAACCCCGAAGATGATTTCCACCTGCTGAAGGAAATGGCAGCCCAGAAGAAACAGACAGAGATTGTAAATAAATGGGTTGAAGATAAAATAAAAACCACATATATCCGGATTGATCCCAAATTTCGCAGTTGCAAATATTCAGTGCAGGGATGGCTGAAGACCTGAAATATGATGCCGGACAAAAATATAATTTCCCCGATGCTCGGCAATTATAGAAGAGTAATACTGATTTTTTCTTTAGCAGTTTCTGGAATACTGCCCTTCAGGTTATTGTCACAGGCACCTCAGCAAATACAGTATGACGCCGAAGATATTGAATTTGATAAAAGAATAGCCAGCGGGGCATACAGACTTCTGAGGCATGTTATATTCAGACATAAAAACACAACCATGTATTGTGACAGTGCCTATTTTTATGCCGCCGAAAATTCTCTTGAAGCCTTCAGTAATGTGCATATTAATCATGCTGATTCAACCCAGATTTATGGCGATTATCTGTTTTATGACGGTAATACCCGGAAAGCAAAAATTAAAAAGAATGTCAGCCTGAACACTTTTAGTACCAGCCTAAAAAGTCAGTCACTTGAATATGACCTTCAGAATAATATCGGATATTATACCCATCATGCTGATATTATCAGTGGGGAAAACAAACTGAAAAGCCGTGTGGGTATATATTATTCCCGCACAAGCGATTATGTTTTCAGAGATAGCGTGGTGGTTATTAATCCTGAATATACAATCTATTCTGATACGCTCAGATATAATACAGTTTCGCATATTGCCTATTTTATAGGGCCTACAAATATAGTGAGTGACACAAATACCATTTATTGTGAAAGCGGCTGGTATAATACCAGAACCAACATTTCATTTCTGAAGAAAAATACACGAATTGAGAATCCGGTACGTACTTTGACGAGTGACAGTATTTATTATGAAAGGGAAACAGGTTATGGTGAAGCATTTTCAACTATTACGCTTGTTGACAGGGATCAAAATGTTATACTTAAAGGAGATTATGCCCGGATAAATGAACAAAATGAAACGGCTCTGCTTACTGACAGCGCCCTGTTTATATATATAACCCGTGATGATTCTGTATATATCCATGCCGATACACTTCGTATGGATTCGGATAGTGCTGGTAAAAAGGAATTCAGGTTATATTACAGGGTTAAATTATTCAAGAGCAACATGCAGGGCAAATGTGATTCGTTGTTTTATTCTTCTTCTGATTCCATCATCAGGTTATTTTACAGCCCTGTATTATGGTCAGGTGAAAATCAGCTTTCATCAGAGTACATTGAAATACACATTCAGAACCAGCAGATACATGAATTGCACATGCGCCAGCTCGCGTTTATTGTGAACCAGGAAGATTCGGTCCGTTTTAATCAGGTTAAAGGGAAAAGCATGGTTTGCCATTTCCGGAATAATGATTTATACCGGATCGACGTTTTTGGAAACGGGCAAACCGTTTATTATGCAAAAGATAAAGAAGATATTATTGGTATTAACAAAGCCGAAAGCTCCAACCTTATTATCTTTTTGAAAGATAATAAGGTTGAAGAAATCCGGTTTATTAACAAGCCCCAGGCATCACTCTATCCGCTTGAGTTAGCCCCGCCGGAAGAGGTAATATTAAAAGATTTTAAATGGAGCCAGAAAGCACGCCCTCTCAATAAGGAAGATATATTTAATTGGGTACCTGAATAGTATTTGTTCAATTAACGCGTTTAGTATTCATCTTCATTAAAGAAGAAATCATCTTTACTTGGATAATCAGGCCAAAGGTCTTCAATGCTTTCATAGATTTCTCCTTCGTCTTCAATTTCCTGC
>JAJUGM010000178.1 GCA_029268165.1 Bacteroidota bacterium | reverse complement strand
GATTGTGTATAACACTATTACCGGATTCCGTGTGGTTAAGCACAGAAAAAACCTCGAAAATGAATTCTCAAGCATTGAAAAGAATGTAAGAATTGGCTGGTTACTTTTTGTTATAGTCTTTTATAATGCCTATTGCCTGATTGCATACATTATTGGCATTACAGAGGTATTTCATATTACCGATATAATTATTACCCACATTTTTAACTATTCAGCCATGCTTTTTCTGGTTTATGCATTTGGTTTTTACGGGCTGGGCCAGAAATCGATATACATGCCCATGGCAACTGAAGACACGCCCGTAAAATACAAAACTTCCGCTTTGTCAGCGCGCAGAAAGAAAGAGATAAAAGATAAAATAGTGCAGTATTTTGAAAACGAAAAGCCTTATCTAAATCCGGAACTTAATATGGATATGCTTTCGGCAGCGCTTAAAATTCCTAAATACCAGCTGACTGAAGTTTTAAGCACAGAGATAGGCAAAAACTTTTTTAGGTTTGTTAACAGTTACCGAATTGAAGCTGTAAAAAAAATGCTAACCAACAAAAAAAACAGGTATTCTATCGAAGCAATAGGTTACGAGTGCGGTTTCAGCAGCAAATCGTCCTTTTTTACGGTATTTAAAAACTTTACAGGACAGACACCAACAGAATACAGAAATTCATTGTAAAACAGAAATATCTGAAATCGGACGCATTAAAGGGATGGATAAAAAGATGTTTTATCAAATATGAATAATAAGGTCTTAACAAATAAGCAATCTGAAAAGATGAAAATATCTGTAATAACAGGTGTCCTTTTTCTTTTCATCATCAGGATTTATTTCCAGACTAATGAATCTTTTTATCGTGCTGGTTTAAGTAAGTGCGGAGTAAGAAATAAATTCCAGGGAAGTTGTTATTGAACCCAAGTTGAAAATGATATTAAATCTGAATGATAGTCTTATTGCGGTTCAAAACGAAGATCAGAAATTTGGAGTAATTGATTATGATGAAATTAACAAATTTTACCTGAGCATCTGATGCTAACTGCCTTTGATAACCAGAAAAGGACCTGTGCCGAAATTATTATAAAACATATTCATTAGGGTTAGAAAAACCATAAATTATACATTTTTATGGTTTACTTGAGAACATTTTCACTGATTTAATATATTTGTCCGTATTCTGTTAAGGCATAATTATGAATAATCATCAGAACCCCGAACTGCAACTGGCCAGTGAGTTTGTTCAGTTCACCCATTTGAGCGTTTTTCTTACCGGTAAAGCTGGTACAGGTAAAACAACCTTTTTGCATAATCTTAAAAAAACATCGCTCAAACGGATGATTGTTGTGGCCCCAACAGGGGTGGCGGCAATTAATGCCGGTGGCGTTACCATTCATTCCTTTTTTCAGATTTCTTTCGGGCCTCAGATTCCCGCTGAATTCATTCAGGCAGGAAATTCCGTACAGTCGGGTGAAGAAAGCAGCAGAGAAGTGAAGAAATTCAGCCAGGAAAAGATTAATATCATTAAAAGCATTGACCTGCTTGTAATTGATGAGATAAGCATGGTGCGGGCTGACCTGCTCGATGCAATTGATGCCGTTTTACGCAGGTTTCGTAACAACAACCATCCATTCGGAGGTGTTCAGTTGCTTATGATTGGCGACATTCAACAATTAGCCCCTGTTGTTAAGGAAGACGAGAGGAGAATGTTAAAAGACTATTATGACACAGTTTTTTTCTTTAGCAGCAAAGCCTTGCGGAAAATACAGTATGTTACCATTGAACTCAAACAGATCTTCCGTCAGAATGATATGGCATTCATAGAAATACTAAATAAAGTACGTGATAACAAGCTTGACACTGAAACCCTTTCAAGGCTCAACAGCCGTTATAAACCCGGTTTTAATCCTTCGGATACGGAAGGATATATTATTCTCACAACCCATAATGCAAAAGCTCAGGAAATCAATAATTCCAAACTTGAGAAGATTAAAGCAAAAGCTTTTATTTTTAATGCCATAATAGAAGGTGAGTTTCCTGAATATGCCTATCCTACAGAAGCAAAACTCATACTAAAAACCGGATCACAGGTGATGTTTGTTAAAAATGATCTTTCAAAGGATAAAAGGTATTTTAACGGGAAAATTGGCATGATCACCGGATTCCATGAAGCTGAAGATGAATATGTTATTTCTGTAAAATGTCCCGGTGATAATGATGAAATAGCTGTAAGCAGGGCTGTCTGGGAAAATACAAAATATGCAATGGATGAACAGACAAAAGAAATCAGGGAAACGGTTATAGGCACATTTGAACAATACCCGCTGAAGCTGGCCTGGGCAATAACAATCCATAAGAGCCAGGGGCTCACTTTTGACAGGGCCATTATTGATGCACGGGCTGCCTTTGCCCACGGGCAGGTGTATGTTGCTTTAAGCCGCTGCCGAACCATTGATGGGCTCATATTAAGTACGCCTGTTACCGGGCACGGAATAATTAATGATCCGGCAGTTGCGGGCTTCGCCTCTGAAGCCGAAAAAAACGCACCAGGCTTGAACGAACTGAATGAATCAAAAAAGGCTTACAGGCAAATGTTATTGAAAGAGCTATTTGATTTTCAGACAATACAAAAGCAAGTGAACCATTGCAAATGGCTTTTACAAGAAAACAGGCAGATTGTATTTGGAAATATACATGATGCTTTTGAGGAAATGAGCAGCAACCTGAATAAAGAAATTATTGCAATTTCTGAAAAGTTTGGCATTCAACTGAGTACAATATTAAATCAGCCGGATAATAATGCATTGTTACAGGAGAGGGTGAGAAAAGCCTGTTCATACTTTGAAAATAAGCTCAGTTCTTTATTGTTCACTCCTATAAATAATACATCATTTGAAACAGATAATAAAGAAGTCAAAAAAACAATAAATCAGGCACTCGAGAGGCTGCATCAGGCAGCTTATATTAAGCTGGCCTGCCTTAAAATCTGCTTGGAAGGTTTTGAAATAAAAAACTATCTTGAAGCCCGGGCAAAAGCTTCAATTGAATTACCTGTAACTAAACATAAGCCCCAAAAACAGGATCAGTGGTACAACAACGGTGTCGTTGCTTATCCTGATTTATATAACAGGCTGGCCTCATGGCGTGCCCGAAAAGCTATGGAAAGTAATGAGCCTGCTCACAGAATTGTAAAACAAAGAACATTGATAAGTATAGCTAATTCATTACCGCAGACAGCTAAATCCCTGGCTCTGATAAAAGGATTTGGCAAGAAAAAAATCATACAGTATGGCAATGAAATTCTAAACATTATAAATGCATTCTGCCGCGAGCATAATATTGAACCCGAACCCCTGGCTGGAACCAACGGAAATCAGCAAAGCCGGCAAAAACCTGATTCAAGGCAACTGAGCTATGAATTATGGAAGTCGGGGCTAAACATTCAGCAAATTGCAGCTGAAAGAGGACTGGCAGTGTCAACCATTGAAGGCCATCTGGCTTATTTTGTCGGTACAGGAGATATTGATATACACCAACTGGTGCACCCTGATAAGGCTAAACTTATAGCTGACTATTTTCTGAAATACGGAATAACAGCTCTAAAACCTGTCAAAGAAGCGCTTGGAGATGAAGTTTCATATAGTGAATTAAGGTTTGTACTTAAAAGCCTGGAAACAAATAAGTCAATCAGAGAATAGTAATGGAATAATTTTTGTACCTTGCTTCAAAACCAAATGACCCTTATATGAAAAAAGTGCTGTTTATAATTATTTTTTTCACCCCATCCTTTATTGTTATTGCACAGCATGCCGATTCTGCATTTTACAGGCATCAGGTAGGCATCAATGCCGGCCCCTTCACAGGAATAGGCCTTTCCTACAGGTACTGGCCTGCAAAAGCCGGGTAACAGATAACCTTTATTCCTTACAAAAATGATAGAAATGACAACTATGAGCCGGAAAATAAGTATTTACTTCCTTTTTCTCCTGACGAATTTCCCAAAGGGACATTCATCAGTGCCGGATTAACCGGTTTCCTTCAGATTAAAAAGTTCGAAAACATCAGCATGTTTACCTATCTGGGCAACCATCTTCTGATTACTGATCATGACAACTATTATAATATTGGCGGGGGTATAGGTATTGCATTCCTCACTACTTTGAGCTTTAATCTAAACATGGGCTACGGTGCCTATGATGTTTTAGGGACTTTCTATTTATTGCCGGCCATTGAATTAGGCCTGCATTACCGTATTAAAAATAAAAAATAGGGGCTAATCAGGCAAATACTAAACCATGATTTAATTAATCTTTAATATTACCAGCCATGAAAAAAGGAATAGTATTTTCTATTTTTATATTTGTTGCGCTATATGCAAGTGCACAGGAACAGCCTGCTACTGATTTCAGGAAAAACGAATTCGGTATACATGCAGGCGCAGTAACCGGACTTGGGCTGTCATACCGCCACTGGTTTGATAAAGCAGGAATCCAGATAACTGCATTGCCGGTTAAAACCGATTATGAAACATTTATCAGTGCAGGACTCACAGGCTTATATGCATTTCATACCGGCCGGTATGTAATGGTTTTTGGATACTTGGGCAACCACATTTTTATTGGCGAAGAAAGTAAAGACGTTTACAATCCGCAGACAAGAAATACTGAAACAGTATATGAAGACAGATTATATTACAATTTTGGCTTCGGGCCCGGTTTTGCTTTCGGGAAGATCGTTCGTTTTAACCTGATGCTTGGGTATGGCTTTTATGACATTTTTGAGAGGTTTAACATGTATCCTACAGGTGAGATCGGATTGTATTTCAGGTTTTAAAGATACCGCATAATACCATAATAAATATTGCTTTTATTGCTGTTGGCTTAAGCCAGAGGCGATAATGGCAAATGATTCTGCTCTAATCATCCAACTTGTAAAAGTTGATCACTTTTGAATCCATTACCCTTTATTTTTAGTAAATTTGACTGAACGAAATTTTATTATTAAACGATTTGCAAACTCATCATAAAATAATAAACGGAGAAAGCAGGATAATGACTGAATTGCCTGATAATTCGGTTCACCTGGCTATTACTTCACCCCCTATTGGCAATTAAAAGACTATGGAACAGAAAACCAGATCGGTTTTCATGATAGTTACGAAAACTACATTAACAATCTGAATCTGGTATGGAAAGAGTGTTATCGTTTTTTGCACAAAGGTTGCAGATTATGTGTGAACATAGGAGACCAGTTTGCTCGTTCGGTTTATTACGGGAGATATAGAGTCATTCCTATAATGGAGGAAATAATCAGATTTTGCGATCATGTTGGGTTTGATTACATGGGTGCCATTATTTGGCAAAAAGTAACTACTTCTAACACTACCGGCGGTGGAGTTCAAATGGGTTCATATCCGTATCCAAGAAACGGGATCTTGAAACTTGACGGCGAGTTTATTCTCATTTTTAAAAAATTGGGCGAAAGTCCGAAACCAACCAAAGAACAAAAAGAACTTTCCATGATGACTGCCGACGAATGGAACACATTTTTTGCAGGCCACTGGAATTTTACAGGGGCAAGACAATCTGGTCATATTGCTATGTTCCCTGAAGAGCTCCCAAGACGGCTGATAAAGATGTTCTCTTTTATTGGTGAAACGGTGCTTGACCCATTTCTTGGAAGTGGGACAACTTCTCTTGCAGCAAAGAGTTTAGAGAGAAATTCGGTTGGTTACGAAATAAATCCTGACTTTATTCCGATTATAAAGAAAAAATTAGCAATTCATCAAAAAGATCTGAATGGAACAACTTATGAGGTTATACAGCAAAAACCAGAAGCGATTGATTTTGAAACGGAAATTCAGAAACTGCCATACATTTTTAAAGACCCTCACGGGCTTGACAAAAAAATAGATATAAAAAAACTCCAGTTTGGTTCCAGGATTGATATAAACAGCCCAGCAAAAAGAGATGAATTGTTTACTGTTAAGGAAGTCATAAGCCCTGAAAAAATTCGTTTAAGTAATGACTTAATAGTAAGACTTATTGGAGTAAAAGAAGATCCTTTAACTAATGGTAAAGCAACAGCATTTTTGATTGATAAAACAAAAGGTAAACGCGTTTTCCTTAAATATGATAACATTAAATATGACAGCGAAAATTGCCTGCATTGTTATCTTTATCTTGAAAATAAGACATTTATCAACGCACATTTAATTAAAAATGGTCTGGCGCAAGTGGATACTGGAATGGATTATAAGTACAAAGAAAAATTTTTAACCCTCTTTCATCAAAAACATGGCTAAAGAATGGATTTTAAACTCAGCGATGAATCGCTTTCAGCTTAATTTCAAAAAAAATGTTGGTCCGACATCTGAATCAATACGAAAATGTGCACCCAAAAATATTGATGAATGGAGAGAATTTTATTTTAAAAATGTAAGATCAAAAGAACACATAATTGAGCTTGGTAAAAAGCTTTATATCAAGATAACTGAAGTCATTCAAGCCGAAGTAGCAGAAATAACCGAACAGGACTGTATTGATTATATGATGCAATTGGTAATTGACAGAACCTACGAAGGTTATATTACTGAAATTCAAACTGTATATGGGCAACTACAAGAAATACTGGGAGTAAAAATAGAACCTGCTCCAGATGAATGGGACAGACTGTTTAACGTTGACTTTTTTATTAAAGTTAATGAGAAATTTATCGGATTACAAATAAAACCTATCAATTCTGGCATACAATTACCTGAGATATATAAGGAATATAATTTACAGGCTGAATCGCACCAGAAATTTACTGAAACGTGAGTTCGGGCATTTATTTTAAATGGTAAATTGTTTTGGACATCAATACAGAAGGTTTCCTTTCGAAAAATTGATAAGCAGCAATAGCACCCCAGATATTTATGATGGCATTAACCGGACTCCTATGCCTGGAGTG
>JAJUGM010000177.1 GCA_029268165.1 Bacteroidota bacterium | reverse complement strand
AAATTAAAAGCGAGGTCGAAGCATGGATGAATACACGAAACAGTAAGGAATCCAAAATAAACTGGCAGTTTACAACAAAAGATGCCAGAATAAAATTAAAAAAACTTTATCCGTCAATTAATGATTGACATGACACTAGAAGTATTTGAATTATCCTGTGAAAACAAAAAATGGTTACAACAAATTAATACAAAAATGAATATTAAAATGTTTCTCATCTCCTAAATATTAATATTTTATCATATAATCATTACTTAATATCATGATTGAACCGATATATTTAATAATATATCTATATTCATCTTCAGGATGAACATCATTATCCAGAAATTCAGAACTCATACCTTCAATGGCAGCATATGTCTGAGGTAAGGTTCCATTAGTTCCTTTATAAATCACATACTTTCCTTCCTTTTCCACCGGTGTCCATGAAAGCACAATCACACCTCTGGCTCGGTCGGCATGGGCTTTAAGCACTATAGATTTCCCTTTAGCCAGCCGGCTGCCTGCCAGCACCTGCTCAACCGGTGAGGGCAGGCCTGAATAATCAACCGATTGCAATGTATATTGATACACAACATTCGCCTCGGCAGTTGTATCGGTAAAGCCTGTCATGGTATCGGTTATCTGCCTGATTTCAGTCCAGTTAATTTCATTTTCCTTGCGGCGCAGGATATATTGCCTGGCTACATCACTGCTGGTACTGGGAACCCATTCCAGTGTAATGCCTTCGGGCCCCGAATAAATATTTTTTATTACCGGAGGCACAGGCGGAACAATATCAGGCCTTGTTACCTCATATACCGGTGAAAAATCTGAATAGTTCTGCCTGTTATCCACAGCCATCAGCCGGTAATATACCTTCCGGGTAAGGGTTTTCAATGCCACACGGTCAAGCAATAGGGTGTCGCGTACCGGGGCAATGGTTATTTGTGAAAATTCTTCATCAGGCGCATTGGCCCGGTAAACCCTGTAACCATAAATATCTTTTTCAGCATTGGCGTTCCAGCTTAAAATGGCCATGCCTGATGAATCGATTAATGCTTTAAATCCCTTGGGCGGTGACGGAGGGATACTGTCAACCTGCTGTGACAGTATAGGATAGGAAAGGGCTGCCTGGCCATCCTTGCCAACTGCCAGAACCATATAATAAGCCGTAGCCGGCGCATTGCCGTCGGTGTATGAGCGGCTGTCAGGGCTCAGTCCCGTGGCAACAGGCACAAAACCCGTATTGCTTTTGTCTGATCGCAGGATATCAAATGCTTTAATTTGTTTCTGCGATTTCGGGCTATATTCCCAGGTAAGCTCCACGCCTTTACTTGTGACCTCATGCCCTGTAATGCGGGGCATCTCGGCCAGCAGTTCTATGCCGGTAACAGAAACCGTATCAGAAAAAGGGCCTTTTTCGCCAAACGGACTGATACCCCGCACACGGTAAACATAACGGTGATTGTTTTCCGGAAGTGTATCGATATAAAAGTGGTATTCCGAAGGTTTTTCTTCTTCATACAAATTGACCAGCGGCAGGTTGTTCAATGAGTAAAAATTTATGCCGTTATCATCCGAGCGCTGAATTTCAAATGAAGTATAGGCATTCCGCCCCAGGGGGCTTTCCCAGCTGAGGGTAGCTATTTTATTACCTCCTATAGCATCCTTTATCAACGGCTTTGCCAGTGGCCTGGCCTCGTCAACACCTGTATATACATAACCTGTATCAACCTTTCTGTTAATATTTCCGCCAAAATAAACAACATATAAATATTTTTCGCCTTTTTTCACGTTTTTATCCGTGAAACGTAATCCCATAGCCCTGGCTACATCTGCTGAACAGTCGGCTGCAAAAAGGGCAAACGAAAACCGGTTCTGCTGTTCGCTGGCACGGTTGATGATAGTCATAACCGGTGACCGGTTAACTGCCTGTATGTTAAATTCGGTCCCATACATAGCCTCAGCAGCTATACCGGCATAGTCGTTATGCTCTGCCAGTTGTTCAAATTGTTCCAGCGTGTATGGTTTTAAAGGTATCTCCGTAAGCCTTAGCGGTGTTTTTTCAGATACAAATTCATTACCCCGCATAATAGTGTAACGGTCAACAATGTATCCGTTGGATATTCCCAGGCGCCAGCTCTCATAGCTGGCCGGTGCCCATCGCAGCGCTATTGAATCGGCCGATGGCCGTGCAATGAGTTTTACCGAAAACACAACTGCAGTATCTTCCTGGGCAAAACCATATCTTCCTGTAAACAAACAGAAACAAACTATCTGAAGAAACAATATTTTAAAAATCTGATGCATCGGTTTTAATTGTAGTAATTAAATTAATGGTACGGGTAGAAGTGGTGATATTTTTGCCGGGCAGAACATAGCTAATCCTTACCGGATAGCTTCCGGGCTTCACTGCCCTGAGTTTAATCTGTTTTAATATTATTTGCACAAGGGGATCATCAGGCTCTTTTTTGTTCCAGTAATAGGAAATCCAGTCACGGTTGTTCATATAATCTTCATCCCAGTAATAGGGCTGCATATAAGCTATGTCGCAGAATGATGAATACTGTAATGACATTCCACTGGCTACTTCATCGTCTCTCAGGGTAAAATAACTGCCCTCCTGCCAGATACTTATGGCTCTTGGCGACATAAAACCATATTTAGCTGTATCTTCAATTGTAGGATGATTGTACCAGGGATATCTTTCATAGGTCTTGGGATATACGTCACTGGTGAACCATTCTGTGGCGAACAGATCAGCGCGCATCTGAATAAGAGGTCCGAAACCGTTGCTTCCGCTCATTTCAAACCTGTCAAATGCCTCACCGCCAGGCATATCAGTGATCAGGTAAAATTCCATGTATCCCATGTCATATAATGCCCTGACATTCACCTCGGTCTTGTTAATTCTATCTCCAAGGGTATTATACCTGCTTGTCCTGAAATGAAATTCGAGCATTACTTTTTCTTCAGTAGTTGTTATGGTGCCTTCGGCCTTTTGTGTTTTTTGCTCAATGGTAGTGCTATCTGAGCCTGTCTGCTGTTTTTCATAAGTAGTACTCACATTGCGGTCGGCTGCACTGCTTGTTGCAATTGGCACTGCAACAATTTCAAGCGTATATACCGAGCTAAGTGCCATGTTTGCAGGCAGATCAACATACAGTGTTTTTTCACTGCTGATATAATTTATTGGCGTTTTCACCGGTCCTGCACCTGAAGATGCCCATCGGGCTTCGCGGGTGTATTTGTCAGAGGGGGCAAAGAATGCCTGCAGGTCGCGTCTGAAGGCCACATAAGCTTTGTTATATTCACCGGGCATAAAATTATACTGCCTTTCAACAGGATAGGAATAAACTACCTCGCTTGCAGGGATACGGTCGGGTAATTCGCCTGTCTTAAATTCAGCCACACGTTTTTCTGTCATCTGAACCCCGTTTTCCTCAAACGGCACCCAAGCGCCGTTTTTAAGCTCTTCAAAGGCAATTTCCGCTTCAAGTGTGTAGTCTGTTTCAGGGTAAAGCACGTAAGCGGGTATTAACTGAACCACATCGCTGTTGTAATTCCAGTTTCTGTCAAACGGAATTTCCTGCCCTGCCTGTTTGAGCTTCAGCCCGATGAGTTTTATTCTGAAATAGGTTGATGAGCCGTCAGTCTCAGATATTTTCTGCATTTTTTCAACTGGTACGTTGAACACCACCTGCGGCGTGGTAAATACATCGACATCAGTGGCTTTATCGGAAGGTGTCATATCGCCGATGAGCTGAAGTGAGGCGACGGCTGACTGGGCACCCTGTATTTCGCATTTCTTACCTACATCAAATTCAAATTTGCATTTTCCCTTAATAAGTCCGCCGAGAATTCTGTATTCACCGCCGACCGAACCAAACATCCAAACCGGATTGGGCAGTTCAGCCCTCAGGTAGGCTGCAGTGGCAATGGACAATATTTCAAATTTCTTTTTCTTGCGGAATACCTTTGCTTCAAGGCCTATTTTACCCGATAAATAAGTATAGGCCTGGCCTTTGGCGTACCAGCCATTAATACCAAGGGGCGGTTGCATGCCGGAGCAGAAAGCCCCCGGCCCGTAATCGGTGAGCATCACATCAAAGCCTGCTCCCATGGCAAAACTGGCATAAAAAATAAGAAAAGTAAGGTCGCCGGTATTCATTTCAAAACTGGCACCAAAAGCAACTCCTTTTCCTTCCTCAAGAGTGCCTTCGTTACGGTTACCGGCTAATGTTTCGGGCGTTATGCCCAGAATTCGCATAATTTCAGGGTTAATGGACATGGTTGTGGGCAAATGATGACCTGCCATAAAATAGCCCTTGAGGCTGGCAAAGTTGAGTACCTTGATGCCCACAGGCTGTGAGGGGGTCCCCACATGGATATACCATTCGCCGGGCGAAGAGTGTATCACCGCCCAGCCTGCCTTATTATCGGGCCCTACACCGGTAAGCACACCTGCAATATTTACGTACATCTCCATCTCAGCGTGAAACTCGTCATTTTCAAAATCCTTAAACATTTTCATATTGGCAGCAATAGCGCCTACAGGCTTTTCCTGATTAGCACCTGAGGTATTGTTATCTTTTTTCTCCACCATATTACAGGTTAACTGCTTAAACTTATCAAGGTCAATATTTATTGGTGGTGTAATAAACTGGGCATTTCCTTCAAACGAGATATAGCTTATCCCTTCCCGGGCAGTGAATGCTATTTCAAATCGCACCTCAGCATTAAGGACCTGTTCGCTGCCCACGCCGAGCTTAACTCCTGCCCTTATGCCAATGCCCATATTTTCATCGGGCCTGTAAATTAATCCCGACATTGACCTGCCAAAGTTATATTGCACGCCTGATGCATAAGGCAATTGCCTCATGTGGTGATACAATCCTCCGCCAAAACCGAAGATGGTTATTGGCCCGGCCTGTATCCCGGGTTTCATGGCAAACATCCCATCAACAAAGAAATACCTGTATCCGTTGACGTTTCCAAACAGGGCCTCGGCTTTAATATCAATATTGTTTCCGAATATTGCCTGCAGCTGGCCTTTAAAACCCGTACCATAAATCGTATCGCCCCTGGCAAAGGCTATAAGGCCGTGTATTTCAAAAGCGCCCGGTTTGGCTACATCAATTTTTATTTTATCAATCTGCACACCGGCAAACCGGTATTTGTAATCAACCCTCCGGGCAAGTACCGATATGGTTGTCTGGCCACTAAAACCTTCTTCTGAATCCTTTTTCAGATTAACCGAAGCAGTAACGGAAAGTTTTGCCTGATCGGCCAGACTGGTAAAAATAATTTCATTGATGGTTACGGGGAACTTCGATAGTTTCCCCTCTCCGCTCCCATGGTATGCCAGGCATTCTATATCAAGTTTGGGCTCCCGGGTTGATATTCTGAAATTCTGAAATTCAAAATCAGCAAGCGCAAATTCTTCCTTGTTGTTCGGGTCGTCAGGTTCGTTTTCTTCTCTGATTTTGGCATTAAAAGTAAGTTTTCCGTTGAGGCAGGCCGTGGGTATAAATCCTGTGCTGTCCGATTTAATGGATATATATGAATTTTTATACAAATCGAGTTTTGTCAACCCGAATAATTCCATGGACAAAGTGTTGTCAATGCCAATGGTAAAGGCATAATTTCCTGAAACATCAATGCAGGCAGCATAAGTAAAATTGGTACTGTCTTGAAAAACAGGCACATGTATTTTGCCTTTCAGGCTGCCTGCCGTCAGCATGCTGGTATGGAATTTCAGCGAGATTTCATCAACAGAATATTTCCAGTCCTGCATCCTTCCTTTTTCGAGACTAATAAGGTTACGGGCAAGAACGGCCCCCGAAAATCCAAGTTCATCAATTATCAGGTTTTGCACGGCAAAGGATACCGGGGCTGATGAACCTTCAGTCCTGAATTTTTCCCCGTTTAATATAAGTTCAGCCTGTTCTATATATATTCCTCTCCAAAGTTTGATCATATCTGCCGGATACACAGAAGCATAGTTTTCTGGAAATCTAAGATTAGATGGGTTTTCAAAATCACTGAAATCCACGGCAAGGTTTTGGCAATAAAAGGTGAAGTCGGGGTATTTCCTTAACTGAAACGGGTCAAGCGAGATACTGAAAGTAAGGTTATTCCAGTTTTGAACCGTGGTTTCAAAAAAGGCAGCAACTTTACCCGGCTTTGGCTTGCCATTGAGGTCTGCAAGCATATATTTCTCCTCATTCAGCTCAACCTTTGCCTTAACCCTGAGTGATTTAAAGCCATGACAGTCGATAGTAACATAGGAGCCGGGAAGTATCTGCAGGCCAATATCTTTGCATAAACTAATTCCCTTCTGGCTGATTAATTCGAGACGAATATCCCCCAGTATGCCTCCCTTAAATGAAAAAGGAATTTCACGTGCGGCAAAAACCATTTTTGTGCTGTCGGAAGGATTTGTCAGTACCATGGAAGCGCTGAAAGTAGCATGGTCGGGGTATAATACTACTTCGTCTATCTGAATGGAATAATTCGGATCATTATCCGGCCCGCCAAGAATACCTAATGGCAAGTTGTAAAATGAGCCAGAGTCAAGCTTTTCCACATAACGCTGGCTTTTCATCACCGAATCAAACAGGCTGATAAATTTCTGTTCATCTTGTGAATAGGCTGTATTACCATTCTGTGCTTCAATAATTGCAGGAGATAAAAGTAAAAACAGGAAAGTGGTAATGGAAATGGAAATTCGGATATGTATGATAAAGGTTTATTTTTATCTTACAATAAACAGGGTTAAATAAGTTTAATTAAAAAATTAAGGTTCAATTTAATCCGTAACACCGCAATAATTTACGTAATAGGTATTTGAATTTTATCAAGAAGGAATTGCGTTTTTCTGGTAAATTCAGCAACACGCCATTGTTGATTAATTTTAATACATTTAATTTCTGACAAATGCATAAGAAGGTCTTT
>JAJUGM010000176.1 GCA_029268165.1 Bacteroidota bacterium | reverse complement strand
GTATATACCTGTTCGACTTCCTTTCGGAGTTGATTTTTAATATCAATTTCATTTAATTCAGCTATCTTAGTATTTATCTTTGCCTGAGCAACCTCTGATCTGGCTTGTCCGTTCTGATAAATTGGGACAGACAAAGAAAGACCCAGGAAAGGGCTGATTTTATTTTTTACTTGATAGTCATAATCTAATACACTCCCGGATGTATAACTCGTTGAGATACCAGAGCTAAGAGATAGCTTCGGCTGATAGGATGATTTTGCAATTGAAACACCCAGGTTTGCAATTTGCAAACTAATTTCTTTATTTTTAATTTGCGGTTTAATGCTCAATGCTTCATTATAAACAGAATCGATATCAGGAATATGCATTTGTAACACAATATCTGATAAATCAGGATATTCTATAGAAAAATCAGAAGAAACCGGTAATTCCATTAGTTGCATTAAGGTGAGCTTATTTAAGGTTAACAAGCTTTGAGAATTAGTTAGCGATAATTTTTCACTGGCATATTCTGATTTTACCTGTAAATAATCCGATTTAGAAATTGCTCCCAGTTTAAACCGTTCTTCCGCCCTTTTGAGTTGATTCTCAGTAGCCTCAATCTGTTTCTGGTTATTTTTTACCTGTTCTTCAGCATATAAAATTTGCAGGTATGCATCAAGGATGTTTAAACTGACTGTTTCTTTTATTGCTTCAATGTCGTACTGACCCGCTCTATAACTCAGTTCAGATCGCCTGATACTTTTTTGATTCCTGAAACCATTATACAATGTTAAACCCATATTAAGAGCGTAACTCGATCCTGAAGAAACCGAATATGAACCATATTCCTGGTTTTCAGCCATTTCACGAGCCCAATTGAAATTTTGATTTACTGAGGCATTTAACGAGGGTAACCTATTAGCATTTATTTGTTGGAGGTTAATTTGATTGGATTGATTATTCCAAACCGATTTCTGTATTGATATATTCTTTTCAAGCGCATATTCTATACAGTCCTGAAGTGACCAAACGCTATCAGGAATTTCCCCGATTATATAAAGAGGAGAAAAGGTTAAACTTATTGCTGTTATAACTATTTTATAAAAAAACTTTCTCATTGATCTGAAAATTTAAACAAAAGTAACCTGAAGTCAGAAAATCATAAAATAAATTAGACAGAACGGTACTTTGTATCGACCTACAGGTTGATTTATTACTAAAAAAATTACTCATAAGAATTAATAATATTTAAGGTGTAATAATAATACTCCTCAATCATCAATTTTCTATAATGTTTACTAAAAATTGTTCCCTGATGAAGAACGATAATGACTTTTCGCATAGAATTATCATGTTTTTACTGATAATGGCAGCATTCATAATTCCTGACACTTTGAATAATGCGATTATCAACTAATTTCCGGCGACGAATCATTTATTCCGATCGACGTTTTTTATCTAACAATTAATAAAAATTGCATCAAAACGTTATATTTGATGTAATATAAGGGATTACTGCATTACAGATAATAATAGTTACTGGTCTTTAAACAATATAGCCCGACAATAAGTTGCACACGGCAAACTCATCATCGGGCTATTATTAATCTGTTGCATTTCTCATTTCTCAGCAGGCAGCCAAACTTTCATCTTACCCACTCCCCTGTTTGACCATGTATAATAAGGAATAAGTGTAAGCTTTGCATGATCTGTTTTATCAGATCGGACAAACTTTTTATCAGTAGTTTTTATTTCACCATTTAAAACCATAATTCCACCCAGTAAATCTTTTCTGAATTCAGACTGCCATATTCCATCTGAAGTTATAACCAAATTATCCATATCTGATAGATTATCTGATTGTTCTGCACAATACACCAGTGGCCCGTATTCAATAGCTACTTTATTCAGGTTATCCTTTACCAGCGTATCTGAAACAATCTTTTTTACCAGCATAGGAAATGACAGATCAATTTTGTCACCTTTCTGCCATTTCCTTGTTATAGTAACATATTCTCTGTTTTGCTGATAAGGAATGATTTCTCCGTTTACAGCAATCTTAACATCCACGGGATAATATTTGTCATATTGATATAAATTACCCGGAACTGCCTGATTTCTTGCCCAGTAGGGTACACGCAGCTTAACCGTAAAATCTGAACTTTTAAGAGGATTAATAACAATCTTCACATCTCCGTCCCACGGATAACCGGTTTCCTGCACTATCTCCGCATCATTGTTTCTTATTGAAACCCTGGCTTTATTTGCAGCATATAAATTTACAAACAAGGTATCGGCAAAGGTTGCATAAATTAACCCGGGTATTGAAGGTATAAAGCGAATAAGGTTAGTGGGGCAGCATGAACAGTCGAACCATCCCTGCCGTGTGCACGAACCCATGTTGAAAGTATATTTACCGTCTGATTCCAACGGATTGGGATAGAAAAAAGTTGTTCCGTCAAGTGAAATACCTGCTATTAAAGCGTTGTATAAAGTGCGTTCCAGAATATCATAATATTTTGAATCGCCTGTGAGCAGGAACAAACGGTGGTTCCAGTAAACACTTCCTATTGCTGCACAGGTCTCACTATATGCCGTCAGGTTGGGGAGTTCGTAATTATCACCGAAAGACTCACCTGCATGCCTTGCTCCAATGCCGCCTGTTACATACATTTTTTTACCGGTCATATTTTCCCAGAGCTTTATAACAGCATTTCTGTAGTCGGCATCATTATAGATGGCAGCAATGTCAGTCATGGCAGCATACATATACATTGCCCGCACGGCATGTCCTACAACTTCGTCCTGCTTTGTAACAGGTATATGATCCTGGCTGTATGAGCCAAAGAGCTTATGGGTTGTGGAATCACCACGCCAGTCGAGAAACTGTCTGCTCAGCTTAAGGTATTTATCATTACCTGTTATCCGGTAAAGTTGTATTAATCCGGTTTCGACAATCTGGTGGCCAGGTACAATCTGTATTTTTCCCGGCCCGAAATTTTCTACAAGCAAATCAGCATTCTTCAGCGCAATTTCCAGCAGGTTTCTTTTACCTGTGGCATAATAGTGAGCTGTAGCGGCCTCAAACAAGTGACCACTGTTGTATAATTCATGACTGCTGATTTCATTTTCCCATCGCCTTGTTGAAGGCTTTACCCACGGGGCCGGAGGGTTGGCAGGATCAATGGTAAACCAGGTGGTTATATATCCGTCGGGTTCCTGTCCGGTTTTGATAATAGCTATCACCGAATCAAGATAAGCATCAAGTTCAGGATCAGGATTGCTGATTAGCGAATAGGAAGCTCCTTCGATTATCTTATACAAATCGGTATCGTCAAAAGGCATTTTACCCTTTACAGGGCCAGGCATCCTGCCGCCGGCTATCAGGGAATTATCCATCCTGCCTTCAGTACGGCATTTGTCAAAAGCATACTGAATGGTTGTCTTTTGAATGGTTTTAATCTTTGGCAACCAGAAACTGTCTGTTAATTCTACATTCCGCACAGGCACTGCCCTAATGGGATAATCAGCATATTTTGAACCTCCGGGGGTCTTGCATGAAATAAGCAAACAAGCCAAAATGACTGTAAAAACAATTATTTTTTTCATAAAATATGTTTTTAATTAATAATCAATTATTTAACCAGATTGCTCTCCTGATAATTTTACCTGATATAAATTTAATCAGTTTGTCAATACATTGATTACATCGTAAATAATTTATTGAACACGTGTGAAATATATTACACAGAATATATAATACACTCACAATCATTTATTGTTTTTCCGATAGTACAAATACTGAAGGAGGCATTTCCTGCTTTGCTTTGCTGAAATCGGAAAAACCCATTTTTACTGCTTGCAGGTAAAATATTGCTGCCAATCTGTTATTTCCCTGCTTTGAACTTAATAATGCCCTGAAATAGTAAACATCGGCATTTTCGGGATCAGCCATCTGATATATAGCTATATATTGGGCCGCCTTTTGCAGGTTGTTTTCTTTAAGGGCATTGTTACAATAGGTATAGGCAATCATGCTTAAAAAGTTTTTCAGTCGCTTATAAACAGGCGACATGTATTCATCACTGCCTGAGGCAATCTGCTGGTTAAGCCCGTCAATTTCTTTTTTCCACCATAAGGTATCCTGGGTACCAAAAGCTGCCATATAACCTTGTTGCAGCCTCATTTCCAAAACTGAGGCTTTTTCTTTTTTCCGTACCTCTCTGATATATTCCGGATGTTTTTTCATTGCTTTCAGACTTTTTTTAAGTTTAGCCGTCCCGGTTAATCCTGATAAAAATATAATACCCCGTTCACAGGCGTTAAAGGCGTCGATATAATTGCCCTGTTGCTGCAATGTCTTTATTTCCTGATGAATATGAGTGTGATAATCATGAACCACTCTTTTGCGGATTATTTTTTTGTCTTTCCGGTATGCATCAAATTCAAACCACAGTATGGCTTCTCTGATTATATCATTTTCAGGCCATTCATGCTTGCCATGGTAGGTGTAGGCATAACAATAAATATTGGTATGCGACAATAATTTGCCTGAATTTACTATTTCATTGTAATTAAAGTCTTCATCTCCTGCTAAAAACAACATTGATGGCCGGTTATTTAAGGCAGCAGGGTCTGACAAGGAATATCCCGCGCCCATGGAAGCAATAGCCTTAATGTTTTTATTTAACTGGCTGAATATCTGCGCTACCATACCCCCTCCTGAGAAGCCTGCAGCATATATTCTTTCATTATTTATCTTATAGCGTTTTATCAGGTCGTCATACAGTATTTTTAATGCATATTCAACAGAAGGATATCCGTTGCGTATGGTGCTAGATGCGGCAACAATATAACCGAAATCAGCAGCAGCTGTCATAAACTTTTCAGCAGCAAGTTTTCCGCTGGCATGAGGGTCAAAAACCACAATCAGCGGATATGCGTTCTGATTATCATATCGTTCAGGTAAAACAATACAATATTGCTGGGTAGTATCGTCAGAACATTCTATTTCATTGACTATTAATGGATCCCCGGTTTGCTGCTGAAATTGCCGGTTGTCATGCTTACGACACTGAAAGAATAGTAAAGTGACCAGTAATAATTTCAGATATCTGATAAGGTACGTCATAGGCTAAAAAAACAAAGCTATTAAATTTACAGGTTTTATTTTGATTAAAACCTGAATAAAATGTTTGCGGTTAACTTTAAGTTTTTATATTTGAAACAGGTAAAAAATAATTTGAATTACAATAATTATATTTCATGGAAAAATCACCTGTTTTTAATAAAGCCTATATCTGGCCTTTTGTACTGGTTACCACCTTATTTTTTCTCTGGGGTATTCCCAATAACCTCAATGATGTACTGATCAAACAGTTTATGAAGTCATTTGAGATAAACCGTTTTAAAGCTGGTTTGGTACAATCTGCCTTTTACATGGGGTATTTTTTGCTTGCCATACCTGCTGGTATGTTTATGAAAAGATACAGTTATAAAACAGGGCTTGTTCTGGGTTTGTTTTTATTCGGGACAGGCTGTCTGTTATTTTACCCTGCAGCACAGATAAACACTTATGGTTTTTTTCTTTTTGCATTGTTTGTAATAGCTTCGGGGCTTGCTTTTCTTGAAACAGGCGCTAATCCGTTCATTGCAAGATTCGGCAATCCTGAAACAGCAGAAAGGCGGCTCAATTTTTCCCAGGCTTTCAATCCGCTGGGCTCTATAAGCGGAGTTCTGATAGGTACTGTATTTATTTTCTCGGGCATTGAACATGACCAGACAACAATAAATGCACTGAAACAGGCCGGAACATATGATGCTTACCTGCATCAGGAAACATTGCGTGTTACAACACCCTATATAGTTATCGGCATATTTGTAATTCTGTGGGGTTTGCTGATGCTTTTCAGCAAGTTTCCGACTATTGCTGATGATGAAAAAAATGATACCAGATTCAGCTTTTCAGGACTTTTTAAATACGGTCATTTCATCAAGGGTGTAATTGCACAGTTTTTTTACGTCGGGGCGCAGGTGGGCACGTGGAGTTTTTTCATTCAGTATGTTCAGGATTATACAGGTCAACCCGAAAAAACAGCCGGATTCTTACTAATTGGAACCTTAGTGGCATTTGCAATCGGACGTTTTTCTGCTACCTATTTAATGAAGTTTATAGCACCCGGAAAACTCATGGGAATATACAGTATCATAAACATGCTGCTTGTTTTGGTGGGCATAATGTTCCCAGGATGGATCGGCATGATTGCCATTCTGTTAACCAGTTTTTTTATGTCACTGATGTTCCCTACCATTTTTGCCCTGGGTATTAAAGGATTAGGCCAGCAGACCAAACTTGGCGGATCATTAATTGTAATGGCCATAATAGGAGGGGCTTTCTGGACGCCGGTTATGGGTTACATTTCGGTGAAAACCGGAAGCATGGCGCTGGCTTTTTTTGTACCATTGCTGGCATATTTGTATATATCCTATTATTCTTTTATCGGGTCAAAACCCGATGAAAAACTGTTATCTGCGGGTCAATAATGATTGGTTTACCCCAATACAATGAATAAACAAATTCATCCGGGCGAATAAAATTTATTTTTATAGAAATTTTGACTAGTAGGAGTAAATGTTGATGGGGCTTTGCCCCATGCCCCACATCCTTTTTTGTCTTGACACAAAAAAGGATGTAAAAAAAGTCAAGGCTGACGCAGTTTCCCCTAAAAACTACGGCTCGCCGGGCTTGCGCAATACAACAGATAGCAGGGTTGGTGGTTAATAATAACCATGTGCTTTTGGTAACCTTTGCCTTGCGATGTACTCAGACTGTATTGCTTGCATTTTGGTTTTTAAGTTGATTTTTGTTACGATTCACCTCCTTAAACTAAAAAATCATTTTTGTATGGCCCTGGCTGCGCCTGGTTTTAAGCCCGGATTAGTCATTAGGAGCATGCGAACTAATG
>JAJUGM010000175.1 GCA_029268165.1 Bacteroidota bacterium | reverse complement strand
ATGGGAGGGCTCACAGCTGGTTACCGTGTAACAAACACAATTAATTACCTCAATCCGGCCTCATATACTGCCATTGACACTTTATCATTTGTATTTGACGCAGGCCTGCAGACAGGCTTTCTGAAAGTTATCTCCGATAACGGTTCAAATGCCTCAAAAGTTTTGTACCTTGACCATATTGCCATGTTATTCCCGGCTACAAGATGGTGGGGTCTTAGTATGGGTATTGTACCTTTCAGCCGTGCGGGTTATGAATTGCTTGGATCAACTTCTGACACGGTGCACAGATATATTTATTCAGGCAATGGAGGCTTATCTCAGTTTTACATCGGAAGTGCTTTCAGGATAGGAAAACATATTTCTCTCGGTCTTAATTTCTCATACATTTTCGGGCCTATTGAACGTTCAAGAACTGTAATATTGAACGATGAATCAGCAGCAATAACAAAATATATCTATAAGGGCAATATCAACAATGTCTTTTTCAATTACGGCATTCAGTATTTTACTGCCATCGCAAAAAAGCATTCGCTGGTCGTAGGCGGTTCTCTTAGTAATGACACTAAAATGAAAAGCTCCTATAGTGAACTTGTTACCCGTTATCATAGTTTTTACGGAACTGACACATTATTATTCAACGGAAATCAGAAAGGCTCTGTGCTTTTTCCGCTCAAATGGGGCATTGGTTTCACTTATAAATATAATAATCAATTCACCTTAGGTTTTGACTATCACACAGCCGACTGGTCAAAAACACTTGTATTTGGCCAGCAGGAACCCCTGACTGCAACTAAACAATATCGTTTTGGAATGGAATTTATTCCTGTTCCCTTAACCAAAATACAAAGAGCCTCTTATCCCGAAAGATTTTATTACCGGCTTGGGGGCATTTATGATAAAACAAATCTTATAATAGGCGGCAAACAAATTTATGCTTATGGCATGAGTTTTGGGGTGGGTATTCCATGGAAGAACGAAAGAAAACTTTTCACAAACACTACCTTTAACATCACTTATGAATTCCGTGTTAAGGGAATGGTTGATGAAAAGCATATTAAAGAAACATATAATATTTTTACTATAGGATTAACCATGCATGATTTCTGGTTTATTAAACCTAAATATGATTAGAATTATGAAAAGGAAAATTTATTTTTTAATAGCAGCCTGCATCGTAGTATTTTCAACGGGCATTTCAAAAGCACAGAAAGGTATTGAGGACGGTTCAAAATACGGACATGGTCAGGATAGCATTGATTGTTTGCGGAATTTGTCATTGTACCGTGAATATGTGAGGCAAAATGATTATAAAACGGCCATGCCTTTTTGGAGGAAAGCTTTTAGCGAATGCCCTGGTTCTTCAAAAAATATCTATATTGATGGGGTCAAAATGTTCAGGTTTTTTATTGAAAAGGAAAAGAATCCTCAGGCTCAGGCAGCACTGATTGATACACTGATGCTTATTTATGAAACCCGCATCAAGTATTTTGATCAGCTTGATTATGTGAGAGGAAATCAGGGCATTGACCTTTTGCGTTATAAACGAGACAACATTGATGAGGTTCAGCGTGCTTATGGGTACCTTAAGGAATCAGTAACCCTGGCTGATGATCAGTCGCCCGAGGCTGTGGTTGCCACCTTTATGTCGGCATCAATGGCTTTATTTCAGAATCAGAAGTTAACTGCTGATGCTTTACTGTCTGATTTTCTGGTTTCAGTGGATATACTTAACACTCAGATAAAAAACAATCCGCAGGATACTACCCTGGGAAGCCTGCTGGACATAATTACCAAAAACTTTGTTCAGGTACCCGGGCTCGATGATAAGGGAATTGTGGCTTCCTTTGAAACGAAGTTCAAGGAAAAGCCAAATGATCCCAAACTGCTTAATATGATTGTTACCGTACTTGATGCTAAAAAGCTTTCAGATGAACCTTTATGGATGAATGCGGCCAAAAATCTGTTTTCGCAATACCCGACATCTGAACTTGCAGGAAAAATTGCAATTAACAGTCTGCAAAAAAATGATGCCAAGGAAGCATCAACCTATTACAACCAGGCTATCCAGCTTGAAACAAATAATGCAAAAAAAGCAGATTATTACTATGGCCTTGCAGCTGCTACTGATAAACTCGGAAATAAGCCACTTGCCAGAGACTATGCGCAGAAAGCCATTGAGCTGAGACCTAACTGGGGAGATCCGTATATTCTTATCGCCCAGCTTTATGCAAGCAGCAGAGATGTGTGCCAGGGAATAAGCCTCCCAAACGCCATATACTGGGTTGCAGTGGATATGCTTGTCAAAGCCAAACAGGTTGACCCCTCGGTTGAAGCAAGGGCAAACAACCTGATTTTGAATTATTCGCCTCATTTCCCGAATAAAGAAGAAGCCTTTTTCCTAAATGTACTGGAAGGCAATAGCTATTATGTTGGTTGCTGGATCAATGAAAACACAAGAGCACGTTTTTAAATGTTCCGATCGGCTTAAACGTATCTCTTTATTACCGGTGGTTGTGTTGCTTGCATGTTGTGCATGCGAAAATGACATCGCAACCATTAAAGCCCTCGATGAAGAGGTTAATATTCCTACTCAGACAGGGCTTAATGTTGAAGTTATTTATAGTGATTCAGGTATTCTGAAAGGAAAAATCATAGCCCCTGAACTTAAACGGTTTTCGAGAGAAAATGACCCTTATTATGAATTTCCCAAAGGCATAAAAGTGCTGTTTTACGATAAAAACGGCTATGTCGAATCTCATGTTGAAGCCAATTACGCCTTATTTTATGAAAAACAGCAACTCTGGGAAGCCCGGAACGATGTGGTAGCCAAAAACGAAAAAACCGGTGAGCAATTATACACTGAACATCTTTTCTGGAACCAGAAAGACGAAACCGTTTATTCCGACCAGTTTGTTAAAATAATTAATGCCGACGGTACCTTTTACGGCGAAAAAGGGTTCGAGGCTGCGCAGGACCTGTCAAAATGGAAACTTAAAGGTTCAAGAGGTACTGTAAATGTGAAAGATGAACAGGAAAACCAATAAAATACCTGAAATCATCTGGCTGACGACAACACTCCTCTGCCTGATAATAACTTTTTACGAAACTGTGATGCAGGGCATGAAACAAAGTTATGTATTTTTTATTTTTGCGTTACTGTCATTTTTAATGTTTATGTTCCGCCGAAATCTGCGAAAAAAAACCTGATTTTTTGTTAACTTGCATCTATGAATTATCTGGTTATTATCATCGTTACCTTACTATTTTCTGCGTTTTTTTCAGGAATGGAAATCGCTTTCCTGGCATCAAACAAATTACGCCTTGAGCTGAACCGTAAACAAGGGTTGTTTTCATCAAGAATAATTGCAGTTTTCCTCGCAAATCCTTCACAGTTTATTGCCACAATATTGGTTGGCAATAATATAGCTCTTGTTATTTATGGGCTTTCAATGGCAGAACTCCTCGAACCCGTCTTAAGACATTTTATCCAAAGCGAATCCACTATCCTGATTGTCCAGACCCTAATTTCAACAATTATTATTTTATTTACCGCAGAATTTCTGCCTAAGACACTGGTCAGAATTAATCCCAATACAGTACTTACTTTCATGTCGGTGCCCCTTATTATTATTTTTTTACTGATGTATCCCATTACTTACCTTCTTACCGGCTTTTCTGATTTCATCATTAAAAAAATCAGCAAAAACCCTGCAAACAATCGTTTTCACAATATTGTATTTGACAAGGTTGATCTCGACCATTTAATCAGTGAAAGCAAACCCGATGACGGTGAAAAATATCTTGATGATGAAAACGAAATCAGAATCTTTCAGAATGCGCTTGATTTTTCAAATGTTAAACTCAGAAACTGTATGGTGCCGCGAACCGAAATAGTGGCCATTGAAGTAAACAATACCGTTGATAAACTGAAAGAACTTTTTGTGGAAACAGGTTATTCGAAAATACTGGTGTATGAAGATAATATTGATAATATCATCGGATACGTGACATCTAAAGATATGTTCAAGAATCCTGCATCAATAAAGTCAAAGCTAATACCCTTATCATACGTGCCTGAAACCATGGCTGCCAACAAACTTCTGAAAAAGTTTATTCAGGAACGCAAAGGGGTTGCTGTTGTGGTTGATGAATTCGGAGGTATTTCAGGCATGATTACAATTGAGGATATCATGGAGGAGATTTTCGGAGAGATAGAAGATGAGCATGATACCGACGAATTTATAGAAAAAAAACTTGGACATAACACTTTTCTTTTCTCCGGCCGCCTTGAGATTGATTACCTGAATGAACGCTACCATCTTAATATTCCTGAGTCGGACGAATACGATACACTTGCCGGATTTATTATGTATCATTATGAAAATATTCCCAAACCTAATGAGATAATCATTATTAAACAATTTGAATTCAAAACTATTAAAGTAAGCCGCACCCGCATTGAACTGGTACAACTGAAAATTTTTACAGAATAACTGATTATCACACCTATTCGTATACTTTTCTACTTTTTTTCAATTCATTCTGTTATAAAATCAGAAATTGCTATATTCGTACCCTGTTTTTAAAAATTTAATTCATTTACATGCTATGGCAATACTTGAAAAATTAAGAGTGAGGGCAGGTTTACTTCTGGCCATTATTATTGGTTTAGCTTTATTTGCATTTGTTTTAAGTGACTTTCTTGATTCAGGAGGAACTCTTTTTTCAAGTTCAAAACACGAAATAGCAGAAATTGCGGGAAGGTCAATTCCCTATAACGACTTTGAAGAACAGGTAAAGAAACTGGAAAAATTTCAGCAAATACGTACTGGCCAGATGAGCTTTGATGAAAATATTACGGACCGTTTCAGGAATGCTATCTGGGAAAACATGGTTCAGGATATTATACTTGAAAAAGAATTCAAGAAAACGGGTATCGATGTGAGTATTGATGAACTTAAAGAGCTTTTCATAGGTGAAAACCCTCACTACCTTGTGATGCAATATCTGGGCGATCCGCAAACCGGCACACTGAACAGACAAGCGTTAGCGCAGTTTATCAGTTCATTACAGGAAGTAGAGGAAAGCGATGAAAAAACTTATTATCAGTTTGTTGAAAATGAAGTATACCGTAGCAGGCGCTTTGAAAAATACTTAGCCTTGCTGCGTAAAAGTCTGGTTGCAACCACACTTCAGGCAAAGCGGCATTTTAATGAAATGAATGCATCTGTTGATTTTGAATTTATAGTAAAGCCTTTTACCTCAATTTCTGATTCAGCAATTTCAGTAAGTAAATCAGAAATGGAAAAATACTATACAGCACATAAGAATAAATATAAACAGGAAGAATCGAGAGACTTACGCTACCTGTTTTTTGAAGTAATACCCTCCCAGGAAGATTATAAAGAAGCAGAAGAATATATTGTAAAAAGTAAAGAAGAGTTTACCAGAGCTGAAGATACAAAACAATATGTCAACCTCAATTCTACTGCGCCTTTCGATGATAAGTTCTATTCCTTTGGCGAGCTACCCGATACCATGAATGATATTATGTTTAAATCAGAATTAGGAACAGTGGTAGGACCGTATTTTGAAGACAATGCTTATAAATTGGCCAAACTGGCAGAAATTAAATATTTGCCCGATTCTGTGCGTGCACGGCATATTTTGCTTCAGGCCACACAAAATAATGCCGCTCAGATTTGGAAACTAGCTGACAGCCTGAAAGAAATAATAAGCAAAGGTGCTGATTTTGCTGAGCTTGCCCAAAAATATTCAGCCGATAAGGGTTCTGTTTCAGAAGGCGGAGATTTAAAATGGTTCCAGGCAGGCGATATGGTAAAGCCTTTTTCTGATTCATGTTTTTTTGCTAAAAAAGGTGATATTAAGATTGTTCCTACACAATACGGACTTCATGTGGTTCAGATTACCGACCAATCGAAACCTGTAAAAAAAGTCCAGGTAGGAATTCTTGAACGTAAGGTTGTGCCAAGTAATACCACCGACCAGATTTATTATTCAAAGGCTTATGAATTTGCCGGTATCAACAACACATACGAAAAATTCAATAAAGCGATTGAACAACAGAACCTGACAATATATGTGCGTCAGGCAAAAGGTATTAAACCGCTCGACCGCGAAATCCCTGGCCTTGAATCCCCGCGCCAGCTTATTAAATGGGCATATAAGGCTGATGAAAAGGAAATTTCTTCACAGGTATTCAAATTTGGAGATAAATATGTAATTGGTGTGCTCGATAAAATTCATGAGGAAGGTTATATTCCTTTAAGTGAACTCAAAGAAGAAATTGAACATGAAGTGCGTAAGGAAAAGAAAGCCGAAAAAATAACAGCAGAAATAAATTCAAAGTTAAGTCAGGGTATTACCTTAGAACAACTTGCAGATAAGCTTAATTTACAGGTAAATACAGCACCCGGAATCCGGCTATCCTATCCTTCACTACCCGAAATAGGCAGTGAGCCTGTTATTGTAGCCAGTGCTTTTCAAATGGAAAAAAATGTTGTCTCAAAGCCCTTAACAGGTAACAGCGGAGTGTTTGTTCTGGTGGTTACCAATCTGAATACACCGGGTGATGCAGCCCCTGAAATGCTTGACCGGGAGAAAATGTATATCAACCGTAATTATGCAGCACGTGTTAATTACACTGCATACGAGGCGCTTAAGAAAATGGTACGCATAAAAGACAACAGGCGCGAGTTTTATTAACCCGAATTTGTTATTAGCCTTATTTTTATAATGACCACCATTAGAAAAATTGGTTGTTTTATCATTGAAACCCCATCCCGAAATCTCAGGACAAATAATCATGCAGAAAATCCAGAGCTTTCGGGACTCAGACCTTAATAAACAAAAAAACATTTTCTAAGGAATATTAATGTTTTGCAATGACAAACCGATTACCCCGATGTAGTTATTGTTTTTATATCAATT
>JAJUGM010000174.1 GCA_029268165.1 Bacteroidota bacterium | reverse complement strand
GGTATTCATTTTTGAAAGCTTTTGTCAACTCTCAATATAATGTTTTACCAGTTTATTTTTATATTTACCTACGCATTTTCCTGATGAACCATTTTTTAAAGAATGGTTTAAACCCCTATTTTTTGGACTTTTTTTTCAAAAAAGTTTAGGACGTTTTCATTGTCATCCTGGTTAAGCAAAGATAGTCCACACTGCGAATTTGTCGCTGTATTCGTTCGGAATTCTAACTACTATAAATATAAAATTCTAATAAAATATTATCAAAAGTATTCTATAGAAAATCATTAAATGTGAGCTACTTATATATATAATAGATGATTGAAAATATAATTATTATATAAGATAATTAGGTCTTTTTGTATTTTAAATAATTTCTTCTATTTATCATTAATAAAATATAATAATTATTCATCTGATTTATATCTATATTGAAACCATCCTGGCACTGGGAAAATATATTGTAACCATTTATAAAATTAAAATGAAGTGTTTTCATCTTCCGATATTTGACGCTCTTAAGTCAGATGACATCTTACACCGAAGCCCGTACCTTTTGCGATGATTTTCTGACATTATGTTATAATAAACCCAAGTGCGATGAATAAAAATTCATCCAGGCAAATAAAAATTTGATGTATTTTTAGAGAAAATTATTAATTGGGAGCTCTTACAAAGAGCGAAACAATGGATTTCCCTATTAAGAAAAATCACTTTTCGGTTGCAGCGCCAGTAAACCGGAAAAGTTGATTTTTCTTAATCTCATTGCATTAGATATTTTTCTAATGCAATAATTGGGATAAAAGCCTATTATATTTAAAAGGCAATGAAAAACAAACATAAATTACCTGAAAAGGATACACAATCTTCAATTCATCCTTTCTTCTCAGTTGTAATAGCCACCTATAACAGATCACATCTTATTAAAAGGGCATTGGACTCACTGATTAAGCAAACAGAGGCCGACTGGGAAGCCCTGATTATTGATGACGGAAGCACAGATAACACCTATGAATCTGTTTCATCTTACCTCAGCGCTTATCAAAAAATAAAATACCTGAAGATAAATCACCATGGAATGATTTATGCAAAGAATAAGGGAATTCATATCTCTTCGGGGAAATACATCACTTTCCTTGATTCAGACGACGAATACCATCCTAATCACCTTGAATACAGAAAAAACATCCTGCTCAGTAACCCTGAAATCAGGTTTCTCTATGGAGGGGCAAAAATAATAGGCAATCAGTATGTGCCCGACAAAAATAATCCTTCAGAAATGATACATCTTGATAAATGTGCCATTGGAGGTACATTTGTTATTGAAAGAAATACATTGTTGTCATTAAAAGGCTTTAAAGAAGAAATATTGGGCGCTGATGCTGATTTATTTGAAAGGGCATTAATGGCTTTGGTTCCTATGAACAAGTGTAATAAACCCACCTATATCTATCACCATGAAAATCCTGATTCATTAACCAATCAAATGTTTAAAAAATTTCAGCAATAAAATAAATAATAAGTTTAGGGTTACATTTTGCTTATTTATCTGTAATCATATAAATTAGTATTATGTGAAAATAATTTCATTATAGAATATAATGATAGCTTTTAACGAACATATTTATTTATTAAAAATTCATTTTTCTATAATTGTTTTAAACTTCATGAATTAAAGTAATATGAAACGATTAACCCTGCTTTCAGCCCTGTTTTTTACATTTTTTGTATATGAGGTAATGGCTCAGGTAAACCTCAGCCTGATTATCCGGACCCCAACTCCTGCCGAAATTTCGGAATGGCAACAGGATCCGTCTATTGCCCAGCTTGTTGTTACCAATACATCAACGGCTGAATATCCCAATGCCTATTGTCTTATAAAAATTATAAATGAGAAAGGTACAGTAATTGCTCAGACACAAAGAAACAGCAAATTCCTTCCGAAAATTAATATTCCGTCGGGTCCAACAACACTGGTTTTGAATGGTCCCCAGCTGATAAATGTCAATAGCATAATTTATGACCAGAAAATAAAACCACTTGCCCTTACCACCAATTCAATTCCTGAAGGGCAGTATCAGGTTTGTATCAGTGTATTTGACCGGTATGGTAATAATATTACAACAGGTGAGGAATATTGTGCCACCATCTTTATCATGATTCCTGAACCGCCAACACTGATAAGCCCTGTTGACGATGAAACTATTGCTTCTGATTTTCCCCTTTTTACATGGACGCCGGTTACCAATATACAACCCGGGTCTGTAGTGAAGTATAAACTTAAAATATGCCCTGTATTCGAGGGTCAATCGCCACGAACTGCTATTGAAAGTAATCCTGTCTTGCTGGAAAAAAACGATCTGTTTAATTCATCCTATCAGTATCTTCCATTTGATTTACCATTTAGTTATTTTCAGCATGCCATCCGATATGTATGGATGGTTCAGGCTTTTAATCAGAATGGCAGACCTGCAACACGCAATCAGGGAAAAAGTCAGATTGCTACTTTCAGACTGCCTTCCCGTGAAGGTGCAACAATTACCTTAACCAACATTTTCCCGGTAAATAATGATACCATTCCATGGAATACACCACAGCTAATAGTTCAATACGCTCCGTATTCCGATAACATAAGGTCGGTTAGTTACACACTTCAGGTCAGAAAAACCGGAACAGGAGATGTGTATTCGCATACACGAACACTGAATTTCCCTTCGGGGCCGCAAACAAGCCAGGGTTTTAGTTCAGCCGAACAGGCAGGCCTTATTATTACCAATCTGAATAACAGCCGGGCTTTCCCCGAATGGATGCAGAACCTCGAAAGGAATGTCAGATATTCCTGGCGTGTGGAAGCTACTTTTACTATGGCTGACGGAACTACTGCCACCGCCTCATCAGGTGAAAACTATTTTATAATAGGCTTCAAAAAACCGGTAAATATTTATCCTTCAGCTGATACACTCATTAAGGCAAAATCGGCCTTTAATATTGCTTTCAGAGTACAAAGGCCGGCGTTATTAAACTTCCCGCACAACGAAATACTTACCCAGGCATCATCGCATGCATATAATGCTTTTGCCAATGCTTCAGCAAAATATGCCATTGAATTTTCAAAAAAATCAACCTTTGACTCCATTTATCGCACGGTTAATTTTGACCTGCCAACCGGAAGTCCTTACCGATCGGGTGATGATTGCAGCAACCTTTACGGAAGGATTCAAAAACAAATCGGTGGCATTAACGATACCGGAAAATATTACTGGAGGCTCAAATACTTAAACAATGCAGGTGTTGCTGTATATACTACACCTGTAAAATCCATAAGAATAGCACCTGACACCTCTTACAGTTGTTTTGAGATGAAAGCTGAATCACCTGCCAATGGCGGACGATGGACGACAAACAACAAACCGCGTTTTTCAGTTTCGGTAAAACCTCAGATTAACAAATCGGCAATTACCGGAGGCCGTATAAAGGTGTGGAAAATGACTTCGCCAACTCAGGATATAGCTGCTGCCAAAGGCAGCCGAGCTGTGCTTGATACTACATTCAGTGGCAGCGATAATTCGAAACTCTTTGCTTATTCAACCGATATGGCCGGCTTTACAAGATATGATCTTAACTTTATTAACGGCGACTCGAGTTCAGTAACATTTACTGCTGATTCAGGCTCTACCTATTTATGGAATTTCTATCTCAATTACAAAAGAGATTCGGTGCGTACTGACCGTGTCCGCTGTGATTCCTCTGTTGTGGTTTCAGATGATGCCACATTCACCGTTTCACCTGCTCTTGCATCGTCTGACAGTGGTTCATGCCCCGGCGGATGTTATGCATCTGCGCCAACAAACCGTACCCCGGCCACACACACATTTGCCGCTGACAGTGTAATTAAAATCGGAAAATTCGATCTGAAACTTACTACTGTTTCAGGAACCGGAAGTTCGCTTTCCGGAGAGGGTTCTATTGATGTACCTTACCTGCGGGCACCAATACTGGTTGAGTTCAACGGAATAAAAGTAAACAATAACAATGAAGTATATGAGGGCGATGTGTTTGCCAAAATTGTTGACGGAGCTCCTTATTCCAAGCCCGAAGGAAACGATTTTGAAGGGCAGGCGCTGAGCTTTGCAGCTGATAAAATGAAGTTTAAACAGATACACGAATATTCAGGAAGCACAGGCAGACTGGTAAGTGCACTTACCAGGACTACGCCGGTGGGCTTACCCATTGGCTTTGACAGGGATTATGACGGATATAAGGTAGTCATTGGTATTATCGGAATGAAATTTACACCTACCCAGGCTGTGCTTAATGCAGCTATGTATGTCGAATTACCTGCACTAGGCCCTGATGTTGGTTTTGGCCTGGGTGCAAAAAATATATGTTTTCATAAAGACGGTATTGCCGGAAGCGGTAAAGGAATACTTTATCTGGCACAGGACTTTGGATACCGAAATGAAGGAACATGGAGCTTCCTGTTTAAAGCCCCTACCCCTTCAGATTCGGGAACTTATGCAGTATGGGACTGCCATGGTTTCAACCAGCTGGTGATTGCTGCTGATGTTGAATTCCCTCGCTCATGGCTGAAGCCGGTACCTGATACCGATCCTGAAAGGCTTGTAAAAGCTCATTTTAAAACCCGCGCTGATAAAAGCGGCGCAGGATGGCAATGGCTCGCCACCGCAAATCTCGATGAATGCGAAATAAGCAGTGTTGATGGTTTCAAACTGCAGGTTCAGGAAATGGCTTTTGATTATTCCACAGTTCAGAACCCTGCCGGCATAGTATTCCCGGCTAACTACACCGGTACCACCAATAATGAATGGAAAGGGTTCTACATTAAACGGGCCAGTATAACATTCCCTGATAAGCTCAGAACTTTTGATGCCCGTAACCCCGTGCTTTCTGTGAACCACATGATCATTGACCGAACAGGGTTTACAGCAACGATTCAGGGTGAAAATATCATACAATATCCCACAGGCAATTTTGGCGAATGGGGCGCAAGTATTGACAGTGTAAAGATCAAACTCGTAAGCAGTTCGTTGCAATCGGGGCAGATAAAGGGCCGGCTGAAAATATCCATAGCCGATTCATCATTGCTCTACACAGGGACTCTCTCGAGGCCATCAGGCGGAGGCAGCCTGAAATACATGTTTTCAATAGTACCAAAGGATACCATCAAGGCAGATATCTGGAAATGCAAACTTAATCTGTTGCCCACCTCACGGATAGAACTGGGAGATACTTCAGGCAGTTTCCTGGCACAGGCAGTGCTGAATGGCAGTTTTACCCTTAATGGTGATGTGGGGGGAATTTCCAAGTTGGGCTTCAATGGTGTATCCTTTGAAGGATTTAAAGTAATGTCGGCCAGCCCCTATATTGAAAAAGGCAATTGGAGCTTTGCCAGTCCGCAGCATAGTATGGCAGGCTTCCCTGTTTCTATAGACAATCTGAATATCGTTACCGGAAGCAGAGGCGGCAGTGCAGGTGCCGGCATTCAGTTTACTCTTGCTGTGAATTTACAACCAGGCTCAAACGCAATAAGCGGAGCGACCACACTGAGCGTATGGGGTAAAATGTCATCGGGTTCAGGGCCTCAGCGGTTTGTATTTGACGGTATCGCCCTCGACTCCATTGGTATTAATGCAGACCTCGGGGCTGTAATAATATTCGGAGGGGTAAGGCTTTACAATTCACATCCCACCTTTGGCAATGGTTTCAGAGGTGCAATAAGCGCAACATTTGTCGACCAGATTGCTGTTTCAGCTACTGCGCAGTTCGGCTCAGTAAACGGCTACCGTTACTGGTATGTTGATGCCAAGGCATTGTTCAGCGCCGGTATACCCGTTTTCACCGGAGTTGGTATATATGGTTTCGGCGGCGGAGCATGGTATCATATGCGTAAAACAGGTGCAGTTAGCCTCGCCTCGGCTCCGGCATCACCTGACGGGAGCACTACACCGGGAACATCCAATTCAGGTTATTCTTATGTACCCGACCAGGGTGTAGCATTTGGTTTCATGGGCATGATGGTGCTCGGAACGCATCCCTCCGCTGAAGCCTTTAACGGCGATGTAAGCATAGAAGCACAATTTCTGGCCGACGGAGGTATAGGTACTATTGCAATAGGCGGACAAGGTTATATGCTCTGCGAAATAACCAACAGAAGCAGTTCGCGCATTACAGCCAATGTGGACATGGAATATAATTTCCCTGCACGAACGTATCATGGAGTGTTTAATGTTAATATAAATGCAGGACCTTTTACAGGCGGCGGCCAGATGGTATTGCATTTTTCACCCGAGTTATGGTATATTAAAATAGGTGAACCTTCAAACCGGGTAAATGTAAGTCTTGCCAGCTGGCTTCGCGTTGATGGCTATTTTATGGTAGGCCAAAACCTGCCTGCACCTCCGCCATTGCCCGATGAAGTACGTGAGTTATTCCCCGGATGGACCGTAGTGAGAAATCCCGCTATTGCTACAGGCGATGGTTTTGCATTTGGTGCAAGTGCCAGTTTCAATACCGGCCGTCAGACTTTTCTGATCTTTTATGGGGAACTCTCAGCATTAATAGGTTTTGACATGGCCTTGCTTAATTTCGGCCCGAGCGCAACATGCGAAGGCATGAGTGGCCCTATAGGAGTTAATGGCTGGTATGCTATGGGGCAGATATATGCTTCAGTAGCTGCAGCCATAGGCCTGCATGTCGACCTGTGGTTTGTTGAAGGCGATTTTGAAATACTGAGCCTGCATGTAGGAGCTGCTCTGCAGGGAGCCGGTCCTAACCCCACATGGGTGCAGGGAGCCGTTGGCGGCAGTTACAGAATACTGGGAGGATTAATTAAAGGACATTGCAGCTTTGAATTTAAGAAAGGCGATGAATGCAGACCTGTTGTTGAAAGCCCGCTGGCCCGGATGGATCTGATTTCAGCCGTTGACCCCGTAAATGGC
>JAJUGM010000173.1 GCA_029268165.1 Bacteroidota bacterium | reverse complement strand
CTTCTTCAATACGTGAAAGTGATGTGATGTGTTTAATCTGATGATGCTGGGTAATGTCAAGGTATTGAAGAATGGCTCCGGCAGCTATAATGCCAAGGTTGAGGCTGTCAACTCCGAATCCTTTAAGCGAGCTTGTCTGAAAATGCCTGGTAAGTCTGTCATAGGCAGAATCTTTAGTAAAAACCCAATCTTCAAGTTTGTAAGTAAAAAATTTCTGTCCGAAAAGTTCATGAAACAACTTTTGCTTCCCTCTTTCAAACAACACTTCTTTGGGAGAAAAATTATTTAATAGCTTGTCAATGTATTCAAAACTGCCTTCTGCAGTAAGAAATTCACCCGTTGATATATCCAGAAAAGCAACCCCTCCTGCATTTTTTTCAATGTGAACACAACCAAGAAAATTATTTTCGCTGTGCTGCAATACATTATCATTGAGGCTGACACCCGGAGTAACCATTTCAGTTATCCCGCGTTTAACGATCTTTTTAGCTAATTTAGGATCCTCAAGTTGTTCACAAATAGCTACCCGTTGCCCTGCTCTTATAAGGCGCGGTAAATAAGTGTCAAGCGCATGATAGGGAAATCCTGCAAGGTCAACAAAAGAAGCGGCCCCGTTAGCCCGCTTGGTAAGGGTTATACCCAAAATTTCAGAGGCCTTAACAGCATCGGGCCCGAATGTTTCATAAAAATCCCCCACCCTGAAAAGCAATATGGCATCAGGATGCTGCGCTTTGATGGTCGCATACTGGTTCATCAAAGGCGTATCGGCAATATTTACCGGATTAGCCAATCTGATTTTTTATGCAAATAAAAATACTTCAGGTTTGCTAAAAGGCAAAAATCCCGCCCAAAATGATTTGAACAAATAATCAGCAGGGTTATGAACAATGTATTCATTCATATTATACCTCAAACGGTAAATCGGCTAAGGGCAAGGAGCTTTGAGTCCCGGGCCTTTGGAATAATTGTTTAATCTGGGTTACTTTCAATATTCTAAGAATTAAGCATGAGAAACTTAATAATTTGCAAATATTAAAACTTTAGTGACTTTAAATATATTATTTTTACTCTTCAGAAGCAGTATGATTATGTCTTCGCGGCGATTTGTCATCGGTGACATTCATGGTGCTCATAAAGCACTGATTGAGTGTTTTACAAAAGCGTCCTTTGATTATGAAAAGGACATGCTAATTGCACTGGGTGATATATGCGACGGCTGGCCAGAGGTAAATAAAGTGTTTGACGAATTACTTTCAGTTAAAAATCTGGTTTATATTTTTGGCAATCATGATAAATGGGCGCTCAACTGGTTTCTATACCATGATGCGCCTGAAATTTGGACCATGCAAGGTGGTGATGTAACAATATCATGTTATCCTTATGGGGTACCCCAATTACATATTCATCTTTTAGCTGAAGCCCGTTTGTATTATACAATGGATAATAAATTATTCCTGCACGGTGGCTTCGACCCGGATATCCGTATTGAAAACCAGGATGCTGATCTTATTCTGTGGGATCGCAAACTTGTTCATCATGCGCTGAATATGCATAAATTAAATGACAAACAAAAAATTACCCGTTACGATGAAGTATATGTGGGACATACGCCTACAATTAATTTTGGTACCAATCAACCCATTTTTGCCTGTGAGGTAATAATGATGGATACCGGAGCCGGTTGGCCTGGCGGGGTTCTTACGATGATGGATATTGACTCAAAGCATTATGTGTGCAGTTCACCGGTAAACGAATTATATGAGGGTTTTCAGGGAAGGTGATGGAAAAACAGGCTTATTATGATTAGCTTTGTTTTTTTTTTATTTTTCTAAGTGGGGATCACTAACAAAATGACTACTTGTGGTTATAAAAATTATATTCTTCGGCCCTTCCATTGATAAGTGATCAGGAAATTAATAAGAAGGATTACAACTAAATAAAAGGGATATAAAAGGGAAGAAAAAAAATAAAAAATTAACCGGAATTTCATTCGGAAAAATTTCAGCAAATCTTTTAAAAACCATCCATCAATCAACAACTTAATGCAACATAATGTAGGGTATAAATACATCATTTTTCCGCAAAGCATCATGAAAAATGAGGTTATCAATACCATGTTTGTAAATAAAACAAGCGAGGCCGGTATAATAATTTCAGGGTCGCGGTAATGTGTGCTTTTTGAAATCCATCTTGACCGCTGGATAAGAAAACCAGATATCTTATCTTCTGTTTTTGTAACTGCGGTTGCCGACAATGATTTCAGAAACCTTATGCTACCGCGATTGTCTTTTTTCAGATGCAGTAATAATAAGGTATCATCACCTGAGACTACTGATCGGACAAGCGGGTCATCAAGCTCGTACACTTTCTCTTTGGCATAGCATAAATTAGCACCACTGCAGTATATAGGTTTTCCCATTATTGCCGAGGCTGCTCCCGAACCTATAAGGCTTATCATATCAAGTTGCTGAAAATAATGAAAAAAGCTCTTTCCACGGTTTTCAGGTATTACAGGACCAATAATCATAACAGGGTAAAATTCGCTATAGTATGAGGCAAGTGTGGATAACCAATACCTTCCAACCCGGCAATCAGCATCAGTGGTGATTATTAAATCGTGAGTGGCATTTTCAATACCTTTCAGAATAGCCTCTTTTTTGCCTGAAATTTCTTCAGGAAGCTGAATTAATTTAATATTCGAAACTTTATGGCAAATATTTGCTGCAAGTTGTGCTGACTGGTCGATTGAATGATCGTCAACAAGCAAAATTTCCATGCACAGGTCAGGATATTCCTGTAAAATCAAATCATCTAGAATAAAAGGAAGATTAGCCTCCTCATTCCTGAAAGGTATAATAATGCTAAAACAAGGAGTTGATTTTAAGTTATGTGGTTTATATTCGGGATATCCTGTCCATGCCTTCCAGTAGCCTGAAATAAGCCAAACATAAAGGATCATTATGATTATGAAAACTGTTGCAACTATAAACATTACAGTTGGCTATATAATTACGACTGTTTTACAGATAACCATTTATCAATTTTTGCATATAACTCGGATATGTTGATGGGTTTTGAAATAAAATCGTCGCATCCTGCCATCAGGCATTTTTGTTTTTCTTCTGTTATTGCATTAGCTGTTTGAGCAATAACAGGAATTCTTTTATTGAACTTTTTGATTTCTTCGGTAGCTTCCAGACCGTTCATTTCGGGCATCTGGATATCCATCAATATCAGGTCAATATTTGCATTATTACGGCAGATATTCACTGCTTCAATACCATCTGAGGCATGCAGAACATCGGCACGTGTCTGCTTCAGGAAACCTTCAAGGAATTTATAGCTGAATTTATCATCCTCGGCAATCAGAAAAGTTTTTCCTTCCCAGATGTATTCTGTTTTAGGTTTCTGTTTGACCTGTAAATCTTCATCTTTTTTAACTGCTGGCACATAAGGTATGGTAAAATAAAAAGTAGATCCAACGTTCACGGCTGATTCAGCCCACATTTTACCTCCCAGTAATTCAACAAGCCCTTTTGAGATCGCCAGACCCAAACCTGAGCCGCCATACTTACGTGTTGATGAACTGTCAGCCTGCATAAAACGTTCAAAAATTAGTCCGATTTTATCTTCAGGAATTCCGATACCAGTGTCTTTTACATAAAATAAAAGCTGATCATCCTCTTGCAGTCGGTATCCAAATTCAATAAAACCTTCCTGAGTAAATTTTATAGAATTACCTACCAGGTTGGTTAATATTTGCCTCAAACGGTTAGGATCGCTCCGTATGTAACAGTTATCTTTAATGAATGATTTTTGTATTTTAATTTTTACATGTGATTTATTTTTTCTTAGTCTTTCTGCCATGAAAGAGGAACGTACCTGGTCAAGCAGGTTATTTAAAGAAAAGTCATCAAAAATAATCTTTACCTGGCCTGCTTCAATTTTGGCAAAATCAATTATATCATCGATAAGATTAATCAGCATTTTGCCATTGCTGTTGATGATTTCAAGATATTTCCTGCGATTAGCAGCATTCAGACTTTCATCGTTGAGCATTTCAGCAAATCCTAAAATGCCATTCATCGGGGTTCTGATTTCATGCGACATATTGGCCAGAAAGGCTGTTTTTAACTTATCTGATTCTTCGGCTTTTTCTTTAGCCTTGACCAGTTCATATTCAAGCATACTACGGTGCAATACTACAGAAACCTGATGAATAAATGTTTCTATAATGTGTTTGAATTTAATAATGCTTTTGTTCAGCGTAAGTATGGTTACATTTCCAAGGAGCTTGTTATACCGGGCTAACCCAATATTATAAATTTTGTGTATTTTCAGAAAATCCCTGATTTTCTGAAGCTGTTCATTTGATATTTCCCCCAGGTCACCGTTAATCATTTCATCTTTTATTGAAATAATTGTTCCGGCAAATTCAACCATACGGGAAGTATTATTAAAACCAAACCGGAGTCCTTTTAGTGTACGTCCGATGATCTTATTAATCTGTTCTATATGTTCGGGCAAACCTGCAATACTTTCCACGTAAAAATCATTTTCATTTTCTCTGTATGAAGTCACAATGACAACAGCGTTTTCAAGAAAAATGAACAGTTTGTCAGCAATATAGGCATATATATCTTCCCTTGATTCCAGTCCGAGCAGGTCGAGGGCCGAATTGCTCAAAAACAAAAGATTATCATGATAAACCCTTTCTTTCAGTTCGCTCATTTTTCTTTCAGAAATATCTCTTGTATTAATAATAATACCTCTGATGAAAGGGTTTGACAGCTGATTGGAAAATATGCTTTCAACATAAATCCAGCGTTTGTTCTTATGAAGGCTCCGGTATTCTTTCTTAATCTGAATTTTTGGTTTTTCAAGCACTTCTCTGAAAGTCTGCCTGAATTCTTCAATGTCATCAGGATGAACAATTTCGAAAATCGGTTTATTAAGCAGTTCGTCCCTGTCAAAATCGAGTATTTTGTTGCGGAAAGAGCTTTCAAAAATTATATTGCCATCCTGGTCGAGAATTGAAATAGCATCTGATGAATTCTGAAGTAAAGCCCTGAAATGTTCTTCACGCTCTCTTAATGCGTTTTCCATCAGTTTTCGATCAGAAACATCTCTTGATATGCCGGTAATACCTATTATTTCTCCCTTCTCATTAAAAATAGGTGTTTTATATGTTTCCGACCAGATATGTCCCTTTTGATATTCCTCAACCTGCTCAAGTAGCTGTCTTTTACCGCTTTTCTTCACTTCTTCATCGTTACGCTGATATTCTTCAGCCAGCTCACGCGGGCATATATCGAAATCGGTTTTACCAATTACGTCTGAAACTTCGCGTTTATAAAATCTGGCAAAGGGCTCATTAACAATAATATATCTGCCCTGATTATCTTTCAGCCATGCCAGATAGGGTATGTTGTCAAGAATTGCCTTCTGCTGATTTTTTGTATTAATAATTGTAGTTTCCAGTTCTTTAAGCTCGGTCATATCACTGGTAACATATACATACCGATATACTTTTCCCTCGTGATTTTTAACCTGAAAAATGCGGGTCCATACATTCTTAATCTCACCGTCGGGACGTTGAATCCTGTATTGAAAACCTTTCCCAGTCTTTTTGCCTGAGAGTTCTTTTTTCACAAATTTCAGGTAATCATTTTTATCAGGCTGAAAAACAACCTCATGTAAAATATCAGGGTTTGCCATCAGTTCTTCGGCCGAAATTCCATAAACACGTTCAAATGACGGATTGACATATAATACTGTTGTCTTGGCGGCCAGAATGAATACGTCATTGGTATTTTCAGCAAGCTGTCTGAATATCTCCTCACTTTCTTTAATTGCGGCTTCAGCAATTTTCCTTTCGGTAACGTTTGTCGAGATTACCGTAATCCCTGTTATTTGTTTTTCATGATCATATATCGGACATACCGTATTTTCATAGTATGAGCTGATACCTTCCTTTGTGTAACTGTCGTCTATTATAATATGCTCTCCCTTAAGAGCCCGTCGGTATATATTTTGCCATTTTGAACGGATAGCATCAGGCAGCAATTTAAGAATGTTATCACCTGTTGATATTTCTTTACCAAAATAATTTTTAAAGAAATCTCTGAACCGGTTATTGGCGGTAATAATATTAAAACAAACATCAATTGACCATATCAGGTTTTTTGTGCTCTCCAGAACAGCTGAAAGGTTAGCCTGGCTCATGCTGATTTGTTGCTGTGCCAGTTTTATTGAAGTAATATCTCTGCCAATACCCAATAAGCCCGATATACGCCCTTTCCTGTCCCTGAGAGGAACTTTACTTATATAAAAATACTGGATTGCTTTTTTGTCCTGAACTGATAGTTCCAGGTTATTAATGTGTTTTCCCTGTATCAGTATCTGATGATCATTGGCCAGCAACTCTGATGCCAGCCGTGACAACTTTATTTCTCTATCTGACTTACCAAGTAATTCCGATGAGTCATGACAATTGACCAGTTTTTCAAATGCCTGATTAGATAATATAAACCTCCCGTTAGCATCTTTGAGGTAAATATAATCCGGAATAGAGTCAATAAGAGTTTTTAACTGATTTCGTTCCTGCAGAAGATATTCTTCGGTATTTTTTTGCTCGGTAATATCTTCAACTATGCCTGAAAGGAAGAGGTTTCTGCCACGGTTTTCCCTGCTCAGTTTGAAGTACAAACGTACAGGAAAAACCGTACCGTCTTTACGCCTGAATAAAGTGTCATATTTAAGAGCGCCCTCTCCTTTAGTGAGATTTCTGATAATTTTTTTTCTTTCAGAGGCACTCAAATATATTTCTGAGCCAATGTCTTTAACGTTTTTAATAACATCAGCAGGGTCGTTATAACCCAGCATCCGGGCAAATGTATTATTCACTTCCGCATACTTTCCGCCCACGGTAGCCCTGAAAATTCCTAAAGGAGCATTAT
>JAJUGM010000172.1 GCA_029268165.1 Bacteroidota bacterium | reverse complement strand
TTTGTCCCTCTGAATATAGGCGCAATCTGGTCAAAAAGAGTTGCCGATCTGATATAATCGCCTTTATTATAATATTCAAATGCTTTTGAATACTTAAGGTTGTAATCATCACTTTTCAGTAATTTCTCATATTGAGAGCATGAAAAGATGAAAACAACTGAAAATAAAGCAAGTATGTTATTAAAGAGTGATTTCCGAAACATCGCGCAAAAATACAATTTTTTAATTAAATACATAAAAATAAGTTTCTTTTTAAACGACTGATTGTAAAAAAAATTACCTGACTTTGTGTGATAATTAAAAAAAATTACTTTTGCTGATTCAATTTTAAAAATCATTGCAACGTGGACATATTTGATAAAATTACCAAAAACAGAGGCCCATTGGGTCAGTACCAGCAAATTGGGCATGGATATTTTATGTTTCCCAAACTTGAAGGTGAAATAAGTCCCCGGATGATATTCAGGGGCAAAGAAGTGCTTAACTGGAGTTTAAATAACTATCTTGGGCTGGCCAATCATCCCGAGGTAAGGAAAGCCGATGCCGAAGCTGCTAAGGAATACGGCATGGCTTACCCAATGGGCGCAAGAATGATGTCGGGCCAGACAAGCAAACATGAAGAGCTGGAAAATAACCTGGCCAGCTTTGTTGAAAAAGAAGATGCATTTCTGCTCAATTATGGTTATCAGGGAATGATTTCCATTATTCAGTCGCTGGTTAACAGGCACGATGTTGTGGTTTTTGACTCCGAATCACATGCCTGCATTATGGATGGAATATGGCTGCACAAGGCTGCCGGAGGGAAAAGTTTTATGTTCCCTCATAATGATATGGAAAAATGCAAGCTCATGCTTGAACGCGCAACTAAGCTTGCAAGTCAGACAGGCGGTGGCATACTTGTAATCACCGAAGGTGTATTTGGTATGGCAGGTGATCTGGGCAAACTTAATGAGATTGCTGAATTAAAGAAAAAATACAATTTCAGGCTGCTTGTTGATGATGCTCACGGTTTCGGTACCATGGGCCCAAACGGGAAAGGCACAGGCGAACATTTTGCCGTACAGTCTGAAATAGACCTGTATTTCAGCACCTTTGCCAAGGCAATGGCAGGCATTGGTGCATTTGTTGCAGGAAAAGAGGAAGTGGTAAACTACCTGCGCTACAACATGCGGTCGCAAACCTTTGCCAAAGCATTGCCTATGCCAATGGTCATAGGCGCCCTGAAACGGCTTGAACTGGTAAAAACGCAGCCTGCAATCAGAGAAAAACTTTGGACCATAGTACGCGCTTTGCAATCGGGCCTCAGAGCAAAAGGATTTAACCTTGGCAACACATTATCGCCTGTTACTCCTGTTTTTCTTTCAGGTAGCATCCCCGAAGCAACAAATATTGTAATTGACCTGCGCGAAAATTACCGGATTTTCTGCTCCATGGTTATTTATCCTGTTGTACCTAAGGATGTTATCATGCTGCGCATCATACCTACTGCAGCACATACCGTTGACGACGTTAATTATACTGTTAATGCATTTGCTGAAGTAAGCGAAAAACTAAAGGCAGGTAAATACAAATCAGACAAAATTGCATCATTCATGGCTTAAACGCCTTGACTTTTAATTCTGCCTGCTTTCTGTAACGTGCTGCCTGAGCTATTAATCCGGCAGCAATTGTTTTTTCACGGGCATATCTCAATTTGTTCCAGTCGTAAACTGTTTTGTACCAGGTAATGAAGTGCTTGCTTTCCCGGCCAAAACTTTTTTTATGCTTTTTTAACGCAATCATTTCTGCATGCTTTACAGTAAGTTGCTGCTGATTGTATGCTTTCATTTTTTCGGCCATTTCTATGCCTTTATTGTATAACGATATGAGCCTGTCAATCACTGCATTATGATTGTTAACACTTGTATCCGTATTGCCGGTTTTTTTGCTTATCTGCTTTAAAACAGTAACTTGCTGATTAAGAAGTCTATACATAACAGCAGATCCATTGAAATATTGCCTGGCTGAAGCATTTATTGCTGATCTTGAAGCTGATTTACGACCATAGTCATATACCAGCTGCTGAAAATGAATACTGACCGAATCAAGATAAGCTTTTATCTGAATTTCGTTACGTGTTAAAACAGCTGAATATAATTGATCTATCAAAACGCCAAATATATTGTTGTTCATTGCCAGCTGGCTGTCGATTCTCATATCATTAATAATCTGAGCATTAACATTCCGGAATAATGAATCTTCCATCCATTTTAAATCTGACTCATCACTTTGAAGGGATGCTACCTGTTGTTGTAACTCATACAGACCTGATGAATAAAATAAAATGCTGTCAGTTCTCTTTTCAGGATAGAGTTTCTTCAATTCAGCCTTTTCTATTTTTAAATAGTAGTTTTTTTGTTTATTCGATAAAGCAATATTCATTTTATTCAGTTGTCTTAAGGCAGTTCTGTATGATTTGATTACAGAATTCGCCTTTGCAGTAGTTTTCTGAAACAACTTCTGATGCATGGTATTAACTTTAGCAAGTTCGGTTAACCTGATCCGGTAAACCGAATCAGTCAGAGCCTTATGCCTTAAAAGCCATTCAGATGTATGTGCAATTGCGGCAAGGCATTGTTCAAACTCATCCAGGTTATATTTTGTTACCGCACGTTCAAAATTAAAATTTTGTATTTCGGCCAAATGACCAACGGCAATATCAAAATAATTATGGGTATTATAACTATGACCCATAATACCTTCCTGTTTCTTAAAACCGGCAGCCGAGAGATTTTTTGATTCGTTAATGCTGGCCATAAAATCGGGATATACTGTATCAACCGGAAGCTGACCTGTTTCAAAGTAATAAAAGCGAACCGGTTTTTCATTAAAAAGCCATTTCGGGTCGAGCGGATAATGTGTCTTAATTAATGAGTCGGGGTTAATGTTAAAAAAAACCTCATCAGGTAGGGTACGGAAAACTAATTTATGCTTCGAAACCGGAATGTGCAATGTAAGAAATAACAATTTATTAATAACAGCGGCCTTTTCTTCAATGAAACCACTACCCCAGGTTGGGTCGGCAATTATCCATGAATCATCTGCATGGATAATATTCCATGTGTGATTAGCCCGCAAAAACGGTATTTTATTATTGTATCCATATCCTTTTATATATCCCTTTATGGTATAGGCTTCAATATTAACCGACCGGCACATTTCGGTCATTAAGTCTGCATAATCATCGCACAAACCTTTTTTCTTCCTGAGTAGTTCTTCAACAGTATGATGCGGATATTTATGGTGCTGAAATGATGTTGCATCATATCGGATATGCGTTGTTATCCAGTTAAATATGTCTTTTACCTGCCGGAATTGTGGTAATGTGGTATCAGTTATGGAAAGTGTAAGATTTTTTATTTCAGATTGTCCTGAAATATAATTTACATGCAAAACTGTGATTATTAGAATAGCTGAATAAATTCTGCAGGTCATAATTAATAAACCAAAAAAAATTAATAAAAAATTAAACGGAATATACTTTTTATATTTTACATTAATTATTTTCGTTCCGTTTTTTTATTAAGAAATTTTTGTAAATATTTTATTATTAAGCTAATGAGAAAATGGCGTATTGAGGATTCTGCCGAATTATATAATATAGCAGGCTGGGGCATCAATTATTTCTCAATTAATGATAAAGGAAACGTTGTTGTAACCCCGCGTAAAGATGGTGTGCAGATTGATTTAAGGGAACTGGTTGATGAACTCCAGTTGCGTGATGTTTCCTCGCCTATGCTGATCCGTTTTCCTGACATTCTGGATAACCGTATTGAAAAAATGTGGAGTTGCTTTAAGGTGGCAGCAGAGGAGTATGGTTATCAGGGACAAAATTTCATTATTTATCCTATTAAGGTAAACCAGATGCGTCCTGTGGTTGAAGAAATAGTAAGCCACGGGCGGAAATTCAATATCGGACTTGAAGCCGGCTCAAAACCCGAATTGCATGCCGTTATTGCCATTAATACTGAAAGTGATTCACTAATCATTTGCAATGGATATAAGGATGAAGATTATATTGAACTCGCCATGCTGGCCCAAAAGATGGGCAAGCGCATTTTTATCGTGGTTGAAAAACTCAACGAGCTAAAACTGATATCGAGTGTGTCAAAACGGTTAAAAATTAAGCCTAACATAGGCATTCGTATTAAATTAGCCAGTTCAGGCAGCGGCAAATGGGAAGATTCGGGAGGCGATGCAAGCAAATTTGGTTTAACTTCAAGTGAGCTGATTGAAGCAATTGAATATCTTGAAAAAAATAAGATGAAAGACTGCCTGCGGCTTGTTCATTTTCACATCGGAAGCCAGGTGACCATGATCAGGCGCATAAAAAATGCTTTACGTGAAGCATCACAGTATTATGTTCAGCTTTATAAGAAAGGCTTTGCTATAGAATTTGTTGATATAGGTGGTGGCCTTGGAGTGGATTATGATGGTACACGCTCTTCCATAAGCGGAAGCAGCGTCAACTACAGTATTCAGGAATATGTGAATGACTCAGTATCAACACTTGTTGATGTCTGTGAAAAAAACAATATTCCTCATCCCAATATCATCACCGAATCGGGACGCTCACTCACTGCCCACCATTCAGTATTAATTTTTGATGTTCTGGAAACAACCACCCTGCCGAGCTGGGATGATGATATTGATAGAGTTACCGACAATGATCACGAGCTTGTACATGAATTGTATTCGTTATGGGAGACGCTGAATCAGCCTCGCATGCTTGAAACATGGCACGATGCGCAGCAAATAAGAGAAGAAGCTCTTGATATGTTTAGCCTGGGGCTGATTGACCTTAAAACCAGAGCCCAGGTAGAACGTTTATTTTGGTCAATTGCAAGGGAATTAAATCAGATGACATCAGAAACAAAACATATTCCTGATGAATTGCGGCAACTTCCCAAGCTGCTGTCAGATAAGTATTTCTGTAATTTTTCATTGTTTCAGTCACTGCCCGACTCATGGGCTATTGATCAGATATTCCCGATCATGCCCATACAGCGGCTTGATGAAAAACCTGACCGTTCGGCTACTTTGCAGGATATCACCTGTGATTCTGACGGAAAAATCGATAATTTTATTTCCACCCGTAACTTTTCATATTATTTACCCGTTCACGCTGTCAAACCAAAAGAAACATATTATATCGGCGTTTTTCTTGTGGGTGCCTATCAGGAAATCCTGGGCGATTTGCATAACCTTTTTGGCGATACAAATGCAGTCCACGTTTCGGTGACTGAAGATGGTTATGAAATAGACCAGATTATTGACGGTGAAACTGTTGCAGAAGTTCTCGATTATGTCCAGTATAATGCAAAAAAGATGGTAAGGACAGTGGAAACATGGGTTACTTCAGCTGTAAAAGCTGGCACTATATCACCGGCCGAGGGTAAGGAGTTTTTGTCGAACTACCGGTCGGGGCTATATGGTTATACCTATCTTGAATAAGGCGATATCTGTTTCAGGCATTTTTATCTCAGGCCAGTGTAATTTCACCGGTTAAATACAACCGTGCTTTACCTCCAATGAGGCATCTGTCATTCTTATATTCACAGATAAGCTGGCCTCCTCTTTTTGATAACTGACGGGCAATAAAATGTTTCTTGCCAAGTTTGCTTGCCCATAAAGGCAATAACGATGTATGTGCAGAGCCTGTAACAGGATCTTCATTAATCCCCGACTGAGGGGCAAAAAAACGCGATACAAAATCAACATGATTCCCCCTGGCAGTAACAATTAATCCTCTTGCTTTTAACATTGATATTTTATTAAAATCAGGCTGAAGATTTTGTAATTCGTTTTCACTTTCAATTACAGCAATATAATCGGTTTTACCTTTATATAGTTCAACAGGCTTCATTCCGATACAACCCTTAATGATGTCTTCTTCTCCGCTAACTGGTTCCAACGTGTCAGTGGGAAAGTCAAGGAAAAGCAGTTCTCCTTCTCTTAATACCCTTAATAGTCCGCTGTTTTTAGTATGAAATCTTATTTGCGTATCAGGATAATCAAGTAAGCTGAACAGCACATAACCTGAAGCCAGTGTTGCATGCCCGCATAAATCAACCTCTACAGCGGGTGTAAACCATCGGATTTTAAAGTCTTTCCCATGCGGAACAATGAATGCGGTTTCAGCCAGATTATTTTCACTGCCAACAGATTGCATGATATCATCGCTGAGCCATTCATCCAGAAGGCAAACAGCAGCAGGATTTCCTGAGAACAACCTATCGGTAAATGCATCAACCTGAAATATTTTTATTTTTTTCATCATGCTGAAATCTATTATTAGCGTTAATAATTGTTAATCATTTTGTAAATGTAAACAATAATTATGGATTACTCCTTGATCCATTGCAGAGAGTGCAACAAATAAGACAGATACAGGATAAAACCTGCCATTATGTTTTTCATCCCTTTATTTTCCAATATGGTTTGGCATAACGTAAATGGAAAAGTATCTTTAACCTGAAAAATATCCTGCAACCGGATATCCGCTCAACCAAAAAACTGTAATACTATACTGATACATGATTTTCATCGTGCAGATTGCTTCGTCAGCTAATTTTTACTTGAGCTTAGGTATGATGAAAAAGAAAATTCATCCGGTTTATTTTAAAGGAATTATTGTGTATAGGAATGAATGCTGATGGGGCTTTGCCCCAAGCCCCACATCCTTTTTTGTCTTGACACAAAAAAGGATGCAAAAAAAGTCAAGGCTTACGCAGTTTTCCCTAAAAACTACGGCTCGCCGGGCATGCGCAATACAACAGATAGCAAGGTTGGCGATTATTATTAACCATGTGCTTTTGGTAACCCTTGCCTTTCAATGTCCTTAGACTGTATTGCTTGCATTCGGGTTTTTGAATTGTCTGCTGGTTACGAACCACCTTTTTCAATTAAAAAATCATTTC
>JAJUGM010000171.1 GCA_029268165.1 Bacteroidota bacterium | reverse complement strand
GTGTACCCGGTGTGGAAAGAGGAAAAGTTGGAATTATAGGTGGTGGCGTTGTCGGTACCAATGCATGCAAAATTGCCACCGGAATGGGGGCTGATGTAACCATTCTTGATATTAACGCACGCAAACTGGCTTATCTTGATGATATTTTCGGATCGAGGATTACAGCCTTATACAGCACAGATGCCAATATTGAAAAAGTTCTGGCCGAAAGTGATGTCGTGATTGGTGCTGTCCTTATTCCCGGAGCAAAAGCTCCTACCCTCATAAAACGCCACCATCTGAAAACCATGAAACAAGGCGCAGTAATAGTGGATGTGGCTGTTGACCAGGGCGGCTGTGTCGAAACCATAAAACCCACAACGCATGATGATCCCGTATATGTTGTTGACGGAATCGTTCACTACGGCGTTGCTAATATGCCTGGCGCTGTTGCATTTACATCAACAAAGGCACTTACCAGCGCCACATTACCGTATGGACTGATGATAGCCGAAATGGGTATTGAAAAAGCCTGCAAGCAGTCTGCTGCAATAAAAAAAGGCGTCAATCTGTATATGGGAAAATGCACTTACGAAAATGTTGCCAAAACATTTGATATAAATTACTTTCCGATGGATAAGGTTATTTAGTTTTAATATTTGCGGCCATTATAATAAAAATTGTAATTATTCAGACCTTTATTTACTATAATCAGGTCTCTGATTAATTCGATGTCCTCTACAATATCGTAGGTTAAAACAAGGTTTTCGCCATCGCGGAAAAACTTTATGTTTCTGTTCTGGTCTATATATACAATAGTGTTCCATTGAGCTTTCCATTTTACCGGTACATAATTCTCAAGCTCATAAAGACGGGTTTTGTAAAATGTTTTAAAATAACCCTGCTCTTCAAATATAACTATTCGGTTCTGCACCTCATAAAAACCGGGAACTGAATTAGACAAATCAATAACCTGGCTGCCATCAAATACTTTAAACCGTTCCGTGTTGTCAACATATGCCACCAAACCATCTCCAACCTTATACGATATGGGAGGATAATCCTCTATTGTATATGTTTTTCCTTTATAAAAAACTTTAAATTTCTGGTCGGCTGCATTAATATAAGCTACTATGTCCTTCCCTGCCCTGAAACTGCTTTCACTTATGAAGGGTTCCAGACTCAATGACCTGCCCTGGTAAAAAACCATTAAATCGCCTGTTCGGTTTGAGATGTAGGCAATTATATTGTCACCGCAGCTAAATGACGAGGGCGGATAACTTACCAGTCCATCCTCGAGTAGATGTATCTTCCCTTTATAATATGCGGCAAGAAAACTCTGCGAATCATCGTAGAAGGCAACAAGGCTGTCTTCGGCATAATAATGCAAAGCATGCGTATTTATGGTCTTTACCTTCCCGTTTTCAATAATTTTAATAATACCGGCAAAAGCATAAACAGCCAAATAATCGAGCGCCACAAAATCAGTGATATTATTAATTTCCAGTTCGGTTACCTCGCCATTATAATATAATTTCAGCCGGTTACGGTTGTCTTTATACAACATGCAGGCTCCACCAATACTATGCCCGTTTGTTTTTAAATATTCAAGCTGCTTTATTTCTCCCCGGTCAAAAACAAAGAAATAACCCAGGTTATTATGAAAGGCTGCCAGATGCTGGGAATAAATTACAATTCCTGAAGAAAGCAGCAGCAAGGCAAAGAACAATAATCGTACTTTATTCATAATCAATCTTTTATGAAGAAACCGATTTCTTCAAGTGAAGTGATAATATCGTAGTCTTTAAGGTAAACATCAGGCGGCAGGTCAAAATGCACCGAAGTAAAGTTCAGAATTCCCTTTACGCCATTACTCATTAACAGTTCTGCTACTTCTTTTGCAACTTCAGAGGGCACTGTGAGCACAGCAATGCTGATTTTAAGCTTCTTGACAATTTCGGGAATGTGGTTAATGTGATAGCAGGTAATTCCGGATATCTCCTTATTTATCTTGTTGCTATCAATATCAAAAGCTGCAACAATATTGAGTTTTGTGTGTGCCTTTCTTAAAAACCTCAGTATGGCCTTACCCAGGTTACCTGCCCCGACAATGGCAACATTATGGCCTTCTTCTTTATCAATGGTTTTACCGATAAGCTCAACAAGCGCCTTTACCGGGTAACCTTTGCGACGGTTTCCGCTTAACCCAATAAGCATAAGGTCACGCCTTACCTGTTCGGGCGAAAGGTTTAGCATGTCAGCCAGATGGTGGGAAAAAATATATTCACCATCGGTAAAATTCATGGTACCGAGTAACCTTCGGTACTTACTAAGCCTCTCGACACAGCGTGGCGGCAGTTTCATCTGGTTTGTTGTCAGTAATTTTCCTATTTTAGTCATGGAATAAATTTAATGGATTTTCCTGAAAATACAAGTATGAAACCGGAGGGAAACATAGCTAACCGTATAGCTTTCCTTATAAAAATAAAGGGGTTGGTACAGGGAGTCGGATTCAGGCCATTTGTTTACCGACTAGCCAATGAATTAAATATAGCCGGATGGATAATAAACCGAAATGATGCTGTCGTGGTTAAGGCGGAAGGTAATGCTAAAGATATGCCGCTTTTTATTGAAAAACTGAAAATCAGTGCACCGGTAATTGCTCAGATTGATGAAATTAATGTAGAAAATGATTTTCCTGAAAATTTCCATGATTTCCGCATACTTGCAAGTCAGGACCTTTCGGAAGAAACTTCTGAAATTAGTCCGGATATTGCCGTATGCAATGATTGCCTTGACGACCTGAAGAAACAGCCACACCGTATTGATTATCCATTTATCAACTGCACAAATTGCGGCCCAAGGTTTTCAATTATTTTCGATTTTCCATACGATCGTGATAAAACAACCATGAAATCATTCACCATGTGCCCTGATTGTGAGTCAGAATATTCCGATATACTTAACCGGAGGTTTCATGCCCAGCCTATAGCTTGTAATCATTGCGGGCCCTACTATACCCTTCATTCCGGGAACACCATTGATAAAAATTTTTCATCCGTTTTGCAAACTGTTGCAGGGTTTATTGATGAAGGTAAAATAATTGCACTTAAGGGTATCGGAGGATTTCATTTCATGTGTGACGCATTAAATAAAACATCAGTGAAAAGATTGAGAGAGATCAAACACCGTGAAGGCAAGCCCTTTGCCATTATGTTTCGTGATATTACAGTGATTAAAAAATATGCACAGATTACTGATGAAGAAGCAGTTATGCTGAATTCATGGCAAAGACCTGTGGTTTTGCTCAAGAAAAAAGAAGAACCGTCTGAAGGTATATGCCTGGGACTTAGTACAATAGGCGCTTTCCTCCCCTATATGCCATTTCATTACATGTTGTTTGAACAATTGAAAACAAAGGCTGTAATACTTACCAGCGGAAACCTTGCCGATGAACCTATTATTATTGATGATAAAAAAGCGCTGGAAATCTTTGGTAAACTAACCGATGCGGTAATCACCTATAACCGTGAAATTTTTAACCGCACTGATGATTCGGTAGTCCGTTTTATCAGGGGAAAGGAAAGAATATTCCGTCGATCAAGAGGATACGTTCCCTCCCCTGTCAGGCTGCCCTTCGATGTTAATGGCATTCTGGCAACAGGAGCTGAATTGTCAAACTGTTTTTGCATCGGGAAAGGCAGTAAAGCTATCCTGAGCCAGCATATAGGCGACCTGAAGAATTATGAAACCTACGAGTTTTACACTGAAACCATCGAAAGATTTAAAAAAGTATTCCGTTTTAATCCCAGCCTTATAGCAGCAGACATGCACCCCGATTATCTCTCAACTCGATATGCCATGCAACAAGGTATTGAGGTAATTAAAGTGCAACATCACCATGCGCACATCGCTGCATGCATGGCTGAATATCAACTGAACGAAAAGGTCATAGGCGTTTGTTTCGACGGAACCGGTTATGGTACCGACGGAAATATCTGGGGAGGAGAATTCCTGATTGCTGATTATTATGACTTTAAACGTTATGTCCATTTTGATTATTTGCCACTGCCGGGCGGTGACAAAGCAGTAAGCGAAAACTGGAGGACAGGAGTCTCTTTATTATTTAAGGCTTTTGGCAATGATCTAGTTAATGTTGATATTCCACTTGTCAGAAATGTAGACAGGAAGCTGTTGCTACAAATAATCGATGCCATTGAGAAAAAAATAAATACTCCGCTTTCGTCAGGATGCGGACGTTTGTTTGATGGGGTTGCAGCAATAACAGGCGTATGCACAAGCACCCGTTTTCATGCAGAAGCACCAATGAAACTCGAATCGGTCATTATGCCCGATATTAAAGAACACTATGATGTTGATATTGCTGAAACCATACGGTTTGAGCCTATGATTCAGCAAATTATCAGCGATATTCAGAACAAAATTTCTTGCAGCATCATTTCAGCCCGGTTTCACAATACGATAATTTGGACTATCTTTGAAACTGTAAAAAGAATGAGAAAGGAAACCGGAATTTCGCAAATTGTGCTTTCCGGCGGATCTTTTCAAAACAAATACCTGACTGAAAATGTTATTGATATGCTCACCCGTGCCGGAATGGAAGTGTATCTGTCAGCCAAAGTACCATTCAATGACGGAGGCATTGCATTAGGTCAGCTGGTTGTGGCCGCAAAACGAAGATAAAAATAACATAACGAAAATATCTTGATTATGTGTCTGAGTATTCCTGCAAAAATAATAACAATACATGATAATACTGCAAAAGCATCAGTAGGAGGATCAATAGTTACTATTTCGCTTCACTTGCTGGATGAAGTAAAACCTGGAGATTATGTGCTTGTTCATTCAGGATTTGCCCTTCAGAAACTTAGTGAAGATGAAGCCATTGAAACTATTAATATGATTAATCAACTTACTGATCCCGGCGAATCAGATATTACATTTTAACGGGTTATATTTTTACCAGTCATGAAGTATATTGATGAATTCCGCAACCAGGAACTGGCGCAGAAACTTGTGCAGGCCATTCACAGAACTTCCCAAACACCGGTGCGCATTATGGAAGTATGTGGTGGGCATACAATGGCCATTCACCGGTTTGGCATTCATTCACTGCTACCCGCGCATATTGAGTTGCTTTCCGGCCCGGGGTGCCCTGTGTGCGTTACAAGCAATACATTTATTGACCGTGCAATAGCATTTTCGAAGCTACCTGATATCATTATTGCAACTTATGGTGATCTTATCCGGGTTCCCGGTTCAGTATCGAGCCTCGAAACTGAAAAAGCAAACGGAGCCGACGTCCGTATTGTATATTCAGCCCTTGATGCTTTGGAAATAGCCAGAAATAATAAAAATAAAAGAGTAATCTTCCTGGGTATAGGATTCGAAACTACTACACCGGCCAGCGCTGTGGCTGTTATGGAAGCAAAAAGGCAGAATATACCCAACTTTTATCTTCTCAGTTCGCATAAAACCATGCCCAATGCCATGATGGCGCTTATTGATGAAGGTATTAAAATTGATGCTTATATAGGTCCCGGCCACGTAAGCACCATTGCAGGTTCAGATATGTATAAACCGCTTTTGCAGAAGTATAACTTGTCTATTGTAATTTCCGGATTCGAACCGGTTGATCTGCTTCAGTCGATTTACTTTATTGTAAAACAGATTGAGCGTAACGACAGGAAACTTGAAATACAATACAGGCGCGCCGTCACACCCGGTGGCAATCTCAAGGCTAAAGAACTGGTAAACAAGGCTTTTAAGCCTTGTGATGACTGGTGGCGCGGATTGGGTGTTATTCCGGAAAGCGGAATGATGCTTAATGACGATTACTCGCAGTATGATGCAGTGAAAGAAATAATAGCAGATGTGCCGCCATCTAAAGAGCCGGCCGGCTGCTTATGCGGAGAAGTTCTAAAAGGAATCAAGAAACCTTATGAATGCCGTCATTTTGGCAAAGCCTGTACGCCATCCAACCCTGTTGGCACTTGTATGGTTTCGACTGAAGGCGCCTGCCAGGCTTACTTTAAGTATGATTTCAAACACCGATATACAGAATGAATCCAAAAAAAAGCAGGTATAAGAAGTAGTACATTTAATAAATTTTTCTCAAAGAATGTTTACGTTTTCATAAACTTCTGTGAATCTTGGCGTTTTAGAGCCTTTGTGGCATAAATTTATTAGCTACTAAGACGCAAAGAATTCATTAAGGTACAATTTCTTTAATTTTGATTGTAAATTTTAACAGTTTATCAGAAAAGTTGGCTAAAATTTAGTTAATCGCACATAAAGATTATCAGCAAGGCTTAAAATATTTGCCTTCAATCCTTGTAACCGCGCTACCTCCGAAACATACTCACTGAATATTGTTTTCGTCGGTTTGCTTTTGTAATTTTACTACATTAAAGTTATTTCTTAGACCGTTCTGTTCAATCGTAATGGCTTCTTGATTCCAAGAACCGTTTTTTATAAGGTAATAACCGAACGCAGCATTCCCGGAGCCTGTAGCAGGGTCTTCAAGATAGCCAAAAATGGGCGCAAATACTCTTGTCCTGTAATCTTTTGATTTTTCTGCTACATCAGAAATAAATACTTCAATGATGTCAACTTTTGACCTTATGCAAAGTTCTTTTAGTTCATCAAATGCTGGTTTTATACCCAGAATTGTATTTAATCCTCTAATTGGGACAATAAGTGTTGTCAGTCCGGCATTTATAATTGATATAGGGTATTTTATATTTATATCCGATGGGCGAATTTTTAACTTTTGGGATATTACTGAAATATCGGGAACTACATTCTTAAAAACAGGAACCGGCGACATAATAAAAACTGCATCATCCGAAGCTATTCTGTTATAAACCTGTAATCTCCCTTTATTTGTGTTTATTATTAAATTTTCAATACCTGACAGAGATTTATTTGAATTAACCCAAATTTACTCATTGGTTCGCTCTTTCTG
>JAJUGM010000170.1 GCA_029268165.1 Bacteroidota bacterium | reverse complement strand
TGGTATTGTGTCAGATGAAAATGACATATTCCGGCGTTTTTGATGATTATTGGATCCTCAGTTCCTTCATTGATATTCAAAGCCTTTTCATAATATTCCAGAGCCTTGAAATACGCATACTGACTCATATAATAATCAGCAATCTCCTGATAAACCTGTTTTAATTCATTGCCCTTTTTATATTTTTCAAACAACGCCGCTACTTTTATATAATAATTAATGGCCTTTTCGTTTTGTTGTTTCTTTTTATAAACTCCTGCTATTATGAGAAAATTATCAATGTAAATCTCGGGATTTTCTTCTTCAATAATGGCACTTACTGACCATTCTGCCAGCTCTATCGCCCGGTCTAATTGATTATTATTGAATGCTTTGTGTGCATGGTGATTATACCATATGCCTTTTAATGAATCAGAAGGTAATATGAATTGATTATCTGTGAATTGACCTGAAGCAATGAGTGAATTTATTAAAATAATAACTATGATCTGATGTTTCATTACTTTATCAATTGAGTATGTATGATAATCCCACTCTTATATTCCGGCCAGGTTGCGGTGTGCTGATCATGTCCATATCTGATTGAACTATTCCTGGTGTTGCATATTTTTCGTTAAGCAGATTAATACATTTAATAAAAGCTTGCAGATTATTGCCTATATTAAAATTAACAAGCAGGTCGATAGTATAATAACCTGTAATATCATTGAAAAGATCTTTTTGTGTAAACAATCTCAGCCATTCAGTCATCCAGGTGTTATCAACCTGAATATATATATTTTTATGCGGTGCGGCAGAAAGTCTGAATTGTCCATAATGCTTTGGGGTAAGCTGAAAAACATTTGTTATTTCATTTAAAAGTGAGAAATTTTTACTTTGATCGGCATTATAAGTTAAATTCAGTGAAGCATTTAATTTTATTTTAGAAATTAAATTATTCCAGTTTAAAGATATCTGACCGCCAAACATAATACTTCTGGCTGTTCGGTCATTAGCTTTTGTATAAACAGAATCAGTAACTGATAAGCTCAGCGTATCCGGACAGGCAATTATTGACTTAAAATTAATCAGATTTCTGATAGTGTTATAATAAACAGATAGTTCAAAGTCAATTCTTCTGAATAATTTACGGTTAATGCTGAATTCAAAAGCTGTAAAATTTTCAGGCTTTAAATCCGGATTTGAAATTACAAGATAATGAATACTGTCAGCTAAAGCACCTGTGGGATAGGCTAATGACTCATAAGCCACAGAAGATGGAGGCGCCTTCATTGCAGTTCCCGCCGAAGCCCTGAAAGTAGTTTTCGGGAAACGGTACATCAGTGCTATACGAGGATTGAAGTTATTTCCATATAGACTATTTTTATCATATCTTAAGCCTCCAATTAGTCTGAAATTTTTATAAACCCAAAAAAGCTGACCAAAACCTGACCAGTTTTGAAAGACAATAACATGATAACCAAAATCACCCATTAATTGGTCAACAGGGAGATTATTCCTCTTAAAAGGCTTGTATAATTTACCGTCAAATGGCTCAGACAGATAATTTGTCTTTGGCATATTGCCAGAAATTTGATAAGAAAATCCTCCAAGAATCTCTAAATTCATTATTGGAGTAAATGTAAAAATCTCCTCGAAAGATAAATCGTCAGATGCTGAATAGAAGTACGATTTTGTTCTGCCGGGGATAAATGTCAGGGCCTGACTGGTATTATTATCCATACGATAGGATAAGGCGGAAATGTTTGTGGTAGTGGTCAGCTTTTTTATTAACGGTGTTGAATATCCCAGTACCAGACGCTGAATCCGGTCACCCCAAAAAGCTGATGGATCATTGTATTTAATGAAAAAAGGTGATTTTCCTATGGAGCTATGCATCCGGCGATACATATTATTATAAGAAAGTTTTATCCCACGAAAATTTAAATTGATCCCTATCATATAATCTCCTGATGACAATTCAGCATTCATGTCTGGTTTGGTAAGCCTACCTGTGTAATTAACAGGATAATATGCAGCCATAAATTCTTCTGGTTGAATTCCATTTGCAAACAAAATGGCTTCGTTTATTTCTTTAGCATCATAAATAGAACCGTTTATTTCAAATTTTCTGCCCTTTAATTCATAATATTCAAGTGGATTATAATAATCTTTGGTTGTATTTTTTATATTGATGTTGTAAAAGTCAGATTTACTGCCATAAAAATTATATTGCAATAAATTTTTGTTCCTGCCAGCCTTGCCTCCAATCATATAGTTCATAGAAGAATATTCATTTTGTCCCAGAGTAATATCAGCTCGGGCAAAAGTTCCTTTTTCAGCTTGTTTCGTAATTATGTTGATTACACCTGACGCAGCATCAGCACCATATATTGATGCTGCAGGGCCGTAAACCACTTCAATTCTCTCCGCCTGCCTGACAGGTATTTGTCCGCCTATTGGCATGCCGCTAACTACTGATGGTTTTACAGGTATTCCATCAAGCAGAATTTTGGTATAGTAATTACCAGCCAGGTTACGCAATAAAAATACTTCACCTAATTCTCCACTGCCTGGTTGGGAAACACGAACTCCCGGAAGTGATTTTAAAACATCAACCAGCGTAACATAGTGATTTTTAATTATATCTTCATGCGTAATTACATAAATAGTAACCGGCAAGTCATCAACTTTCTTGACGCTTCTGCTGGCAGCAATTACCTTTAGGCCAAATGAATCAATATGATGAATCAGATCGTCAGTGTTAAGCAACTTTTGTGAGAAAATAAGGGAATCATTAACCTGTCCATTGCTTTCGCCTGATAGGAACAAAATAAAAATGAGCAGAAGAATAGAGTGAATATTTTTCAAAATATCAAATATTCGCCTCATTACAATTTGCTTTTATACTAAATTAATTTTATATTTTTCAATGATAATTAATATATCCTATTTTGTTTTCAATAATATCTGCCTAACATAGGATTTTCGATAATAATTCTTTTCAATTCAAGTAAATCAACCGTACCCTGATAAGTATAAATTACTTTTCCACCCGGTTCTATGAGCATTGAATAAGGCAATGCACCGGTCCATTCCTGATCAATTGTATTAATCAATAAATATTTGTCAGATGAATTAAAAATATAGTTTTTAACAGGAGCGTGTTGTGAAACAAGAAAATTCAATACATCATTATATTTTTCAGGGTTATCAGCTGATAATGAAATAAATTCAAAAGCACGGTTGCCATACATCCTATGTAAATTAATTAGTTCAGGAAATTCAATAACACAAGGTGCACACCATGTTGCCCAGACGTTTATGAAACGTAATTTATCCGATTCATTTTTTAAAAGTTCTTTTATTCCTTGTTGATCTATTTTTGAAAGCGCCACCGGCTTTTCCTTCCATTCCTTATTCACTTTTTCCGCCCATTCTGATTTCCATGACCATTTGATTGAACATCCAAAAGCTTTATTTTGAGGATTTTTAACCGGTTGATTTTTCAGCGCGGCATCAACTGCTGCTCTCAAATCTTCTGCATTACCAGTGCCAGGTTTTTCAGAAGCATCCAGACGGCCGGTGTATACAAGTCTTCTTCTCTTGTCAAACACAAAAGCATGAGGAGTAGCAACAGGCCCAAATTGAATTGATACACTTTGATTATCACCATCATATAAATACGGAAAATTGAATTTTTTATATTCGGCCCTTATTTTCATACTTTCATATGTATCATCTAGGTCAGAATATCCGCATTCTTCCGGTAAAAGAGAAAATACACTATTAGGCATTATAGCAACTACAGAAACATTATGCTGTAAATATTCTTGTGTAAAACGGATTATTCTGTCTTCATAAGCCTGTGCAGTAGGACAATGATTACAGGTAAAAATGATAACCAAAACCTGGGCTTTTCTGAAATCATTCAGATCATAATATTTGCCTGTTACATCGGGTAAGCGAAAAAAAGGCGCCTTCTCTCCTATTGACAACGTTTTTACATCACGTTTTTCGACTTTTTGTGGTACAGGGACAAATGTGTTGGATGTATTGACAATTTTATCCAACTTTATTTCCGCATGTTTGCATGATAAAAGAATCATTGCAAACCATGCGAAGAGGGTTAAAATGATTTTATGGAGATTACTGGTTAACATAGTAAAAATTCACCATCTGAGTTAATAAACTGACAGATGAAATTACAAATAATATTTGAAAAAAGAGAAAGTAAGAATATATCTCTATTTTTGTCACTTAATGACTTAAATGCAAACTTAAGATAAGAAGACTTTATCTTTTCTATATGAATTATTTATATGCTTTATTATGGACACTTTTCACTGCTCTTCCTGAAGGGTCAATCATCTTTTTTAACTCTTCGTCCCATGCAAGCGCTTCAGGCGTGCTGCATGCAACTGAAGGGACAGATGGAACGCATGAGGCTGCTGAATCAGATGGGAAATGTTCACTAAAAATTGAACGGTAATAATACTCTTCCTTCGTCATTGGAGTATTTATTGGAAATCTGTATTTTGCATTAGCAAGTTGATCATCTGTAACAGCTTTGCTTGTAATATCTTTTAATGTATCAATCCAGCTATATCCTACCCCATCAGAAAATTGTTCTTTCTGTCGCCAGGCAATGCTTTCAGGCAACATTTCTTCAAATGCCTTACGTAAGACCCACTTTTCAATTCGTCCTTCCTTTGGCCGTTTATCTTCAGGGTTTAATCTCATAGCTACATCCATAAACTCCTTATCAAGAAACGGAACTCTGCCTTCAACGCCCCATGCTGCAAGAGATTTATTTGCCCTGAGGCAATCGTAAAGATGGAGTTTACTTAATTTACGGACGGTTTCTTCATGAAAGGCTTTTGCATTAGGAGCTTTATGAAAATACAAATAACCGCCAAAAATTTCATCAGCTCCTTCGCCGGATAATACCATTTTAATTCCCATCGACTTTATTACCCTCGCCATCAGGTACATAGGCGTTGAAGCTCTTACGGTAGTGACATCATAGGTTTCAATATGATAAATAACATCTCTTAAAGCATCCAGGCCTTCTTCAATGGTAAAGTTTATTTCGTGATGTATGGTACCTATGTGTTCAGCTGCTTTTTTAGCTGCATCAAGGTCTGGTGAGCCCTTGAGGCCAATAGCAAAAGAGTGAAGGCTTGGCCACCATGCGTCTTGCAGGTCATTTGATTCAATCCGGCGGGCAGCAAATTTTTTGGCTACTGCCGATACAATTGATGAATCGAGGCCTCCCGACAATAAGACGCCATAAGGTACATCCGACATAAGTTGCCTGTGCACAGCATCTTCCATAGCTCTGCGTAACTGCTGAATATCGGTTTGATTGTCCTTTACAGCTTCATAGTCCATCCAGTCACGCTTATACCACTGTTTTATCTGGCCTTCTTCACTGTATAAATAATGGCCGGGAAGAAATTCCTGATATCTATTACATGTACCTTCCAAAGCTTTTAATTCCGAAGAAACATAAAAATTACCATACTGATCCCATCCCATATAAAGGGGAATAATTCCAATGTGATCACGGGCAATGAGATAACTGTTTTTTTCTTTGTCATATAATGCAAAAGCAAAAATTCCGTTCAATTCATCAAGAAAATCAATCCCTTTATGACGATAGAGGGCAAGTATAACCTCACAGTCAGAACCAGTCAGAAATTCATAATTATTTTTGTAGCGGTTCCTAAACAACTGATGATTGTATATTTCTCCGTTAACCGCAAGCACAAGGTTTCCGTCTTTGCTAAATAATGGCTGCTTACCCGACTGGGGATCAACAATTGATAATCTTTCATGAGCCAATAATGCTTTGTCACACATGAATATGCCTGACCAATCGGGCCCTCTGTGGCGCAGCTTTTTTGACATTGTCAATACTTTTGGCCTTAGCTCAGCAGCATTAACCTTCAAATCGAATACACCAATTACCCCACACATAAAAATTATAAATAGGTTTTTAGTAACAAAGTACTTTAAGAAAAAAATAATATTTTTATTAAATTAAGTATCCTAATATATAGGGTACGATTTACAAAAATAATATTTTTTAATAATTAACAACTTTTCTTAAGGGTTTATTTTAATAATAATTCATATGCTCTTTACAATATTTTTTCGTGATTATAAATAACGTTTATACTTTTAGGTATTACCCTGAATTCAATGGGAGAATGTCCGAGTGATTCACCATCAGCTTCCAGATGAATTAACGGGTCTGAATCAATAATTATATGTTTTCCCTTATAACCTTCTATTTTTGGATGTTCTAAGATGGAACCGTCATACAACTTTTTCAGGCTAAGAATGATATCACTTTTTTTAATACGGTTTACAATGGTAATATCAAATAATCCATCGTCAGTCACTGCTTCAGGTGTTTGCATCATGCCACCTCCTGAATACTTGCCTATTCCTAAACTGATAGTAAATACTTCATTTTTTATAAGTTTTCCGTCAATTATTACTTCCACCCGAGTATGCTTGTATGAAAGTAAACTACTTAAAATGTTCCAGAAGTAAAGCAGTTTTCCTCCTTTTCCAAGGTCTTTCTGACGGTTGGTTTTGTTTACAACTACAGCATCAAAACCTAATCCTGCAATATTAATGAAGTAGCGTTGTTCTTTTCTCGCACCATGGTAATAACTTACGATACCAGTATCTTGAAGATGCAGGCAACCTTTTTTTATTATATCAATAGCTTTTCTGTAGTCTGCAGGTATTCCGAATAACCTGCCCCAGTCATTTCCAGTTCCTACAGTAATGATGGAAAGAATTAGATTCCTGGTTGAACAAAACTTTTGCAGAAAACATCCATTTACAATTTCATTCATCGTTCCATCTCCGCCTACAGCCATTATTTTTCTGTATCCCTGTCCAATAGCATTTACAGTTAATTCAATAGCATGATGCCTTGATTCAGTAAAAACATGTTTGAAGGGCATTTCACTTTCAATCAGATATTTTTCTATTTTTTTCCA
>JAJUGM010000169.1 GCA_029268165.1 Bacteroidota bacterium | reverse complement strand
GCTCCCCGAATTTCTGTCTCACTCCCGGATGGCTGTTCACTTCAATCTTATGTTTGGCAAGCAACGCTCCTACGGCATAAAAGCATGCGTAATACAATCTGTTTATGGCTGTATTCCAAAATTTGTTCTCAATATGGGTTTGGACTTCTTCAATAGTCTCACGTGCTCGCTGAATGCGGTAATTAATATAGTCTTCGGGTTTATAGTCTGTCATAGAAGTTTCCCTTTCCGCATTACATTCTGGTAAAATGGTGTGATTTTATATTTGGTGTTCCATTCTTTTTCGCTGTAAATCATTGGGCTTATGACTTCTCCCGTGTCAAATTCGAGGTCGTAAAGGGGGTAAATAATCTTCTGTTCGTCTTCGGGAGAAATCTTGTCCTTATTCAGCAAAATCAGCAAGTCCCAGTCTGAAGTGCTTTTAGCTGTCCCTTGTGACCTGCTGCCATATAAATAAATTTTCGCTCTCGGCTCTTGTTCCGTGACGATTTTCTTTATTTGGTTCAATATTTTGCTGTCAGCATTTTTCATACTCCAAATATAATCAAAAGCAGGCTATATTTTTTCTTTGGTCGCTGGATTTTCGGGTTACAATTGTGGGCAAACAAGTATATAAAAACCATTGCACTTTATATCCCTTACAAGTCGAAAAAGAACAATTGTTTTTATTGCTATTATAGTCCAATGGTTTCATCTTCTGAAATCCTTGTGGTTACTAAAAAATATAGAAATTTTACACTGTTGGTTACGGTGTTTTTTGCTAACTCCCTTTTTTGTAAAGGATTAATTAAATTTAAAATAAATTTTTTTAACTGATAACGGTTGATGATGGAAATTTTTGGTTAGCGTTAACAGACTGGTTAAATTTTTGCAAACCTTTGTGAATCCTTGCGTTTTAGAGCCTTTGAGGCATTCAATCTTGAGCCACTAAGGCATAAAGAATTCACAAAGGAACAACTTCTATTTAATTTTAGATTTTCAATTTAACCAGTCTCTAAACCATATATGATGAATTGGTTTATTCATAAAATTTCCTCAAAAAATGCATCAAATTTTTATTCGCCTGGATGAATTTGTTTATCCATCTTACTTGAGTTAAAAAGTCATTATTATATTTAATCCTCGTAACTTAGTCACTTAGTCACTTAGTCACTTCGTCACTTAATCACTTAGTCACTTAGTCACCCTACCCACTTCATCACTTCATCACTTCATCACCTCATCACCATATTATCCCTGCCTGCTTTTCTCTGAAAACATATTTTATCCCAGTTATTGCATTAGAAAAATTTCTAATGCAATGCGATTAAGAAAAATCAACTTTTCAGGTTTGCTGGCGCTGCACCAGAAAAGTGATTTTTCTAAATCGGGATAACCCCAAATTTATTCATTGGTTCGCTCTTTCTGATAGTCCCAATGAATAATTTGGGTTTATCTGCCCGGAAGCATTTGTTTATTCATCGCATTTGGGTTAAATATGCTTACATAAACATACCCGATTGAATCATTTTTAGGAATTCATCTTCCGGTATTATGGGTATATTCATTTTCAGTGCTTTTTCCCGCTTGGCCGGGCCCATATCATCGCCGGCAATAATGTAATGCGTATTGCCCGATACCGCACTTTGGTTCCTGCCGCCGTGTTTTTCAATAAGGTTTTTTATTTCATCTCTTGAATGATGCCTGAAAGTGCCTGAAATAACAAAATTCTTCCCTGCCAGAATATCAGATATTTTGTTTGATACCGACGGCTCATATTGCATTCTGACACCGGCTGACCTGAGCCTTTCAATCAATAATTTATTTTTGTCGTCATTAAAAAATTGTTTAATGCTGGCTGCTATTTTTTCACCAATTTCTTCGGTTGCGGTTAATTCTTCCAATGAAGCACCGGCTAGTTTATCAATTGTCTGGAAGGCCTGTGCCAGTTTTTTGGCAACGGTTTCGCCCACAAAGCGAATACCAAGGGCGTACAATACCCTGTCATAAGGCACCTTTTTGGAGGCTTCAATGCTTTTTATCAGGTTTTCTGCCGATTTATCAGCAAACCGCTCAAGGTTAACCAGTTTCTCTTTGGTAAGTGAATAAAAATCGGCAGCGTTTTTAAGCAGGCCGTGATTGTAAAGCTGTTCAATGGTAGCTTCTGCAAGTCCGATATCCATAGCTTTCCGGCTTACAAAGTGTTCAAGTTTCCCTTTTATCTGAGGAGGGCAGCCATTTTCGTTGGGGCAGTAATGTTTTGCTTCTCCTTCATTTCTGATAAGTTCTGATCCACATTCAGGGCAGTGTGTAATGTACTCAACGGGTTTGGAACCGGCAGGCCGGTATTCATGTGCAACACCAACTACTTTTGGAATGATCTCACCGCCTTTTTCAACGTACACCATGTCATTAAGCCTGATGTCAAGCAATGCGATCTGATCGGCATTGTGTAATGAGGCTCTTTTAACCGTGGTGCCTTTAAGTTGCACAGGTTGCAGATTAGCTACAGGGGTAATGGCTCCTGTGCGCCCTACCTGATAATCAATTGAAATTAAACGGGTTAAAGCCTGCTCAGTTTTGAATTTAAATGATGTTGCCCAGCGGGGCGATTTGGCTGTAAAACCCATTATACGTTGCTGGCGGTATGAGTTAACTTTAATAACCACGCCATCTATATCAAAAGGCAGATTATCGCGTTCAACATCCCAGTAATCAATAAATGCAAATATTTCCTCCAGTGAATTACATTTCTTAATATAAGGAGGAACCCTGAACCCCCATTCCTTCGATTTCATCAGATTGTCATAATGTGTTTCAAACGGAAGATTTTCTCCAATCAGGTAATAAAGGTAACAATCAAGCGGCCTTTTAGCAACTTCAGATGAATTGAGAAGTTTAAGTGTTCCGGCGGCTGCATTTCGCGGATTGGCAAACAGGGGTTCACCAACTTCTTCACGTTCCCGGTTCATTTTATTAAAACCATCATGTGTGAGAAATATTTCTCCCCGGATGATAAAGTAGTCAGGATAATCTTTGCCTTTCAATATCAACGGAATGCTTCGTATGGTTTTAACATTGGCCGTTACATCATCCCCTTTTTCGCCATCACCTCTGGTTATAGCCCTTTCGAGCCGGCCATTACTATAAATAAGGCTTATTGAAACACCGTCGTATTTTAATTCACATACATATTCAATCTGCTGGCCCGGCACAAGTTTTCTTGTCCGCTGATCGAAGTCTTTTATTTCTTCTTTCGAATAAGTATTCGTTAGTGAAAGCATCGGATAGGCATGTACTACCTGTTCAAAAGTATTGTCGCTATCGCTACCCACGCGTTGAGTGGGCGAGAGGGGGTCAAAATATTCGGGGTGCTCCTGCTCAAGGCGTATCAGCTCATTCATTAACTGGTCATAGGCAAAATCGCTGATAACGGGCTGTGAGAGAACATAATAGCGATAATTGTGCTCGTTAATTTCATCACGCAGTTGCTGAATTCTTTCGGCAATGGTCATTTGTCATTAGATTTTAAGGAATTATGTTTTCTATACAAAATTATCAAAAATATTATGTATTCCTTTTTTTGTAACTTTGCAGTCAATTTACAACGAAATGCGCATTTTATTAAGTAAGGGTGCAAATAATGCACTGGTAGGAAAGAATATCAGGTTATCATACGATGAACTTCTGGAGCAGATAAGTAATTACGCTACAATACTTGGTGATATCAGCTTTCAGCGTGTGGCGATTTTTTCAGAAAACAGGCCTGAGTGGATTTATGCTTTTTATGCTATATTAAGCAACAAAGGTATTGCTGTCCCTGTTGATTTTATGTCAACTTCGCAGGACGTTGCTTACATTCTAAAAGACTGCCAGCCTGCGTCGGTATTTGTTTCTTCAGATAGATTAAAAGTTTTGCATGAGGCAATGCAAAAAGCCGATTGTTATCCGTCCATTCATATAATGGATAACCCGGGTATTAAGGATAATTCATTAATTCAGCATGAAATCGGCGTTTCAGATATTGATGCAACAGCAATGATACTTTACACTTCGGGCACTACCGGAAACCCGAAAGGGGTGATGTTATCCTATAAAAATATATTTACAAACCTCGATGCAGTTTGTCACAAGGTTAAAATATTTACATCTGATGACAGAGTAATGGCCTTATTGCCGTTGCATCATATTTTTCCGCTGATGGGTACCATGATTGCCCCTTTGTATGTAGGGTCAACAGTAGTGTTAAACACCTCACTGGCTGCTGACGAAATATTAGCCACACTTCAGCAACATCGTGTTACCATTATGATTGGCGTACCACGCTTATATCAGTTATTTTATAAAGCACTGAATGAAAAGATAAATCAGAATCTTATAGCAGGAATACTGTTGCGGTTGGCATCAATATTCAATTCAAGAAAGATTTCAAAAGTGATGTTTGCTTCGGTGCATAAAAAATTTGGCGGAAGCATAAAATACTTAGTATCAGGCGGTGCTGCCATTGATGCCGCTGTTGTGAGACTTTTTCTTCATCTGGGTTTTGAATTCCTTGAAGGATACGGGATGACAGAAACCGCACCGATGATTACCTTTACCCGGCCAGGAGCCATTTTACCAGGCATTCCCGGCCAACCACTTCATGGAGTTAAAGTTAAAATAATTGACGGAGAGATAGTTGTTAGCGGCGATAATGTTATGCAGGGGTATTTTAATAAACCGAAAGAAACAGCCGGAATAATAAAAAACGGCTGGCTGCATACGGGCGATCTGGGTTACCTTGATAAAAACGGATATCTGCACGTTACCGGCCGCAAAAAGGATATTATTGTTTTACCCAATGGCAAGAATATCAATCCTGTTGAACTTGAGGAATCTCTATTGCATGATTTTGAAGAAATTAAGGAATGTGGTATTTTTATGCTGGATGGCGTATTGCAGGCAGTTATTCTGCCTGATTTTGAGAAGATGCAGAGCAGGGGAATAAGAGATTATGAAAACCATATACGGTGGAAGATTATTGAGGTTTTCAATCAATCTGTTGCTGCTTATAAAAGATTATACCGTTTTCATTTAACCGCAAATGAATTGCCCAAAACAAGGCTTGGCAAAATTAAGCGGTATGAACTTGAGCAATTTGTGGTTACCAGGAACGAGGTGGCTGCTGATGAACCTTCTTCGCATGAATATCAGGCAATTAAATCATTTCTTGAAGATGAAACGGGACGCACTGTGATGCCCCATCACCATCTGGAACTTGACCTTATGCTTGATTCTTTAGGCAAGGTAAGCTTTTCAGCATTTATTGAAACTGCTTTTGGCGTAAACATTAGGGAAAACCTGTTAGCAGGCTTTCAGTCCATAAGGCAATTGGCTGAATATGTTTCCTCGCACAAAATAAGGCATACGTCAGATAGTTTCAACTGGTCAAAAATATTACACGAAAAAATACATGTGCCTTTGCCTGAATCATGGTTTACGCATAATTTGTTTAAAAATGTTTCCCGCATTTTTTTCAGGCTTTTTATGCGGATAAAAAGTGAAGGGATTGAAAATCTGCCTGATTCTCCATGCATTATCGCACCCAATCACCAAAGTATTCTGGATGGTTTTCTTGTTGTGTCTTTCTTTAAACGTAAATTCATGAAAAATACGTTTGTTTACGCCAAAAAGGAGCATTTCAGCAACCGTATATTACGTTTTTTGGCAAAGCGCAATAACATCATCCTGGTTGATATTAATAAAGACCTTAAACTATCTATCCAGAAGCTTGCTGCAGTACTGAAAAAAGGAAAAAATTTGCTGATCTTTCCCGAAGGCACACGGACATTAAACGGGCGTCTGGGCGAATTTAAAGAAACTTTCGCCATACTAAGTCATGAGCTTAACATTCCCGTTGTGCCTGTTGCCATAAATGGAACATACGATATTTTACCCTCCGGCGCCAGATTCCCTAAATTATTCAGAAGGGTAACCGTGTCATTTTTGTCGCCGGTAAGTCCACAGCATCATGATTATGAATCGCTTAAAAAAGCTGTATATCATCATGTTGCCATGAAACTTGGTGAATAAGTTTCTATTTCCCGAACCTTTTAATTGCTTCTTCCAGGATTTCCTGAGTTGCTGATGCTCCGCACCTTACTGCTCCGGCTTCTTTAACTGCCAGCAAACCGTCAAGTGTTCTTACTCCTCCGGCCGCTTTAATTTTTACATGAGGGCCGGCATGTTTGCGCATCAGTATCAGATCGGCAATTGTTGCGCCTTTATAATTGTATGATCCGTCAGGTTGTTTGACAAATCCATATCCTGATGAGGTTTTGATAAAGTCAACCCCTGCATCAGAACATATTTTGCATAGTTTAATTTTATATGTGTCAGATGGCAGGTAGTCGTTTTCGAAAATTACTTTAATTAAAGCTTTGCCTTTATGGCATGCTTCAGTTACCGCATTTATCTCATTGCTCACATATTCCCAGTCTTCCTGCAGTACTTTTCCTATATTGACCACCATATCTATTTCAACAGCGCCATCAGCAACAGCTTGCTGTGTTTCAAATACTTTTACGGCAATTGCACTGTTTCCATGAGGAAATCCCACCACACATCCTACGCTGACATCACTGTCTTTCAGAATATGATGTGCCATATTAACAGCGTATGGTTTTACACACACCGAAGCCACATCATACTTTACTGCAAGCCGGCAACCTGCCTCAATTTCATTATCAGTCAACATAGGGTGCAACAGCGAGTGGTCAATCATTTTAGCTAATTCTTTCACAGTAACATTCATAAGTGCATAATTTAGATATTTTTAATTCCAGGTAGGAATAATTAAAAAAACATCCAGCCGAATAAAAATACAATAAATTTTATTCATCCGGATAAATTTGTTTATTTATCCCAATTATTGCATTAGAAAAAATTTCGGTTCATCAGGAAAATGCGTAGGTAAATATAAAAATAAACTGGTAAAACATTATATTGAGAGTTGACAAAAGCTTTCAAAAATGAATACCAGTTTATTATATCATGTATTTGGTTTGCAAGGACAAATGGTTATTACCTC
>JAJUGM010000168.1 GCA_029268165.1 Bacteroidota bacterium | reverse complement strand
GGGTATTGGTATTCCAAAAGAATCAATGGATAAACTTTTTCATCCCTTTCAACAAGTTAACTCAAATAAACCAATCGGAAGCGCAACTACCGGAATTGGCCTTGCACTGACCAAAGAACTGGTCGAACTGCATAAAGGATTCATCTGGGTGGAAAGTGAAGTAAACAAGGGTTCCTCTTTTACTGTTTACCTGCCTGTATATTATTACAATCCGCAAAAAGATGCACAAGGTGTTGAACTTTCTGATAACAGTGAATGGGTAAGTATGGAGGTACAGATGGATAAAACTTCAGAACACATTCAAGAGAATAGAGCGAAAACATCCGGTTCAAGACCATTGATCCTTCTTGTTGAGGACAATGCTGAGCTAAGGTCTTTCCTCAGGAATGAATTGAAAACCGGTTTCCGCATTATTGAATCGGTAAACGGCCAGGATGGATTTACACAGGCAACCGAAAAGATACCCGATTTGGTTATCAGCGACATTATGATGGATAAAATGAATGGAATTGAACTCTGCAAAAAGCTTAAAACTGACGAACGCACAAGCCATATTCCTATAATACTATTAACAGCAAGACATGCGGAAGAAGTAAAACTAAATGGTTTTGAAACCGGCGCCGATGATTATATAACAAAACCTTTTAATATGGCAATACTCATTTCCCGAATAAGAAATCTAATAGAGCAACGCCGCAAATTACGTGCTATTTTCAGCAGGAGAAACAACTTTGACTTTACAACAATCGCAAATAAAACAGATTCCCGTTTTCTTGAAAAGCTTAATAATGTCATTGAGAAAAACTTGTCAAACCCTGATTTTACCCCTTCTATGCTCGCATCTTCCATGGCTTTAAGTCGCATGCAGTTATACAGAAAAGTATCAGCTTTGACGAATCAGACAGTTTACAACTATATTCGAACAATGCGACTTAATAAAGCTGCACAATTATTAGTAACCACAGATATGCAAATCGCTGAAATTGCATTTTCAGTAGGTTTTACAGAACCGTCTCATTTTACCAAATGTTTTATAAGGCAATTCAGGCAAACGCCAAGTCATTTTGCGCGTGTCAATCATTAATAATCTTTTTTTATTAATTATCAATGTTACCCATAAACAAAAAGTTGTTACACACAGATAATCCTTACAAGATGATTATATCTAATTTCACATACTATCTATCTTTCTTTCTTTTATGACCTAATTTGATCATACGCTTAAATACTGTGAATTATTTTATTACTAATCTAAATATTATTAAGTATGAAAAGAGAATTACGCTATTCTTTACTTTTTGGCTTAACATTGTTTCTGTCAGCAACAATGTTAATATTGAATGCTCAGGTTCAACCGTCCGTATCTAATCTGAAGCATTTGTGGGACTTTGAAGCAGGAAATGGGGATGACAGGGTAGGAGATGCTGATGGCGAATTAACTGACAATGCTACCATTCATAACGGTGTTCTTGATTTAACCGATACAGCGGCTCCAGGTGGTTCATTGACTCTTCCTGCTGATATTATTCAGATAAACACTTATTCTGTTTTATCAATTGAAACATGGGCAACTCCAAGTGCTGTTACCAATAGTGGTAAAGCTCTAATGATGTGGAGTTTCGGAACCTATGGCAATCCAGGGCTTCGTTATTTTTTCTTTACCCCGGCAAGATGGGGCGGACAGACCGCTGCACGGCTTTCTGTAGGGCAAGACCAGCCATGGGCTAACGAAGATGGATTTGCTTTTGATGACAATATTGGAGATTCAGCCCTTCATCATTATGTAGTCAAAATAGATACTGCAAACATCGTCAGTCTTTATGTTGATGGCGTATTTCATGGCGCTGATACGATGGATGCTGTGCATGTGATAGACAGTATTGCAAATGATGATGCCTTTATAGGCAAGAGTGTTTATTCACCTGATCCAACATGGAAAGGTACTATAGAATTGTTCGCTATCTGGGATGTTGCCCTTTCGGCAGAAGAAATACTATGGTTATACAATGGCGGGCCTAAAGCACCTCTTGTATCAGTTCACTCTCTTACAGCCGATTTAAGCTCAGTAACAATCTATGCAAACAATAATCAATTGTTTATAAAGAATGTTCCTGCTGATGTGCAAACCGTTTCTGTGACACTTTATAATATAACAGGTAGTGTAGTTTACCAAAACAATAATTTCCAGAACGGAACCCACCTGAATCTGAATAATGGAATTTATCTGGTAAAAGCTAATATTTCGGGAAAACAATTCAAAGAAAAAATACTAATTCGCTGATCATATAACGTTTGCTAAAAACCGTCTTAAAGTCAGATAATCTGTATTTTAAGACGGTTTTTTTATGCATTCTACCCATATAATCTATACAAATCAAATTGTTACTTAAAAACAAGAGTTTGTTACAGATAAATAAGCTTTAAAGGCGATAAGGAAATACTTTTAAATGTAATTACAAAAATCATAAAACAAACCTATTATTTATTAAAACCAATTAGTTATGAGAAAACTTAAGATTTTAATCCTTTCTTTGTTGGGATTCATGCCCCTTAAAATGTTTGCATGGCCAGGCATGCCTACACCAGTATTACATGTAGAGGGAAAATATTTAAAAGATCCTTGCGGCAATACAGTTCTTTTACATGGTGTAGCTATTACAATCAGCCCGTGGTTCAACGGTTGTATGTACGGTAGCAGTTATTGCCGCTGGAATAATTATGATGTGCAGGGGTGCCTGAATTATAATAAAGCCGTTATGGACAGGCTTACCAATACTGCAGATGGCTGGTATCTGAATTATATCAGGCTTCATATAGATCCTTACTGGACAAATAACAGGGGAGTTAGTGTACCTGAAAATGATATCTCACAGTTTAACATGACCAATTTTCAGAATTGTGTAAATCAGGTTATCATCCCGCTTATTGAACATGCTAAATCAAGAGGCATGTATGTAATCCTTCGTCCACCAGGAGTCTGTCCAGACAGAATTGCCCTCAATGACGCTTACTATAATTATCTGGTAACGGTTTGGTCTTATTTATCCCAGCATTCGGGTTTAAAGAACAGGGATAATGTGATGTTTGAGCTGGCAAATGAACCGGTTAACATTCGTGCCTCTGACGGAACTTATGGACAGGATGCACAGAAATATTATGATGCATTAAAAAGTTTTTTCCAGCCCATAGTAAACCTGATAAGGAATAACGGAGCTAATAACGTAATCTGGGTACCCGGACTTGGATATCAATCACTGTACAGGGGCCTGGCAAGTAATCGCATTTCAGGCAGTAACATTGGTTTTGCAGTACATGTCTATCCCGGCTACTGGGGAATGGACTTAAATAATGCAACAAATTTTAATAACGGATGGAATATACATGTTAAACCAGTGGCTGATTTTGCCCCAATTGTGATAACCGAAACTGACTGGGGACCATCACAATACGACGTATGGGGAAAGGGAGGAACTACAAGCGGTTTTGGTACAAATTTGAAAAATATTGCGACTGCATCAGGAAATGTCAGCTGGAACTTACTTTCACCTGATAATCTTATTGACCATGGTGATCCCAATGGAAACACAGCTTATAACAATGACTGGGAGGCATGCGGCCGTCCATCCAAACAGTGGTTTCAGGAATATTCATGTTGTAATTTGCCTGCATCAAGTTGTGGCAGTTCAGGCAACATAACGGTTCGTGCACGGGGAACTCAGGGTGCGGAACAAATTCAGATTATACTAAACGGCTCTGTGGCCGGAACGTTTACTTTAACCACAAGCTATGCCAATTATTCTGTCAGCGGCTCAGGTACACTTAGGGTACAGTTTATTAATGACGCAAGCGGACGTGACGTACAGGTTGATTATGCTATAATTAACGGAACAACTTATCAGGCAGAAAATCAAACTGTAAATACAGGGGTTTGGAATGGTTCGTCCTGTGGCGGGTCAAAGAGCGAATGGCTGCATTGCAACGGATATATAGAATTCGGAACAGGAAACAGTGCCGGTCTGATAAATAATGGAATATATACCATAGAATTCCAGACCGATCCCAACAAAGTGCTCGACCTAAGATATGGTGAGGATGTTAATGGAGGTGTCCTACGCCCATGGTCGAGGAACGGCGCTACTGCACAGGAATGGATTGCAATTGATGCAGGGAACGGTTACTGGCGTTTCATTTCAAATGCAAGTGCATCAAACCGTTGCATTGACCTTGCAAATGGCAGTACTAACAACGGAACTTCAATCAGATTATGGGATAATTACAATAATGATGCACAGGCATGGCTGGTTACCAGTGCCGGAAACGGATATTACAAAATAGTATCAAAATTAAACACTTCACGTAGCTGGGATATACCTAACTGCAATATGGATGGCAATAATAACCTTCAGTTGTGGGATTATTACGGTACGTCGTGTCAACTTTTCAAGTTCAACTATATCAGAACCAAATCGACTCATGGAACTTCACAAGAAATTGTAAATGAGAATATGACCCCGTCAATTGAAATATATCCCAATCCCGCTGTTAACGGATACTTTATAGTATCAGTTCACGGGTCGGAGAATGTTAAATTAGTAATATATAATATAAATGGTAAAAAAGTATATGAACAAAACAAATTAATTATTGGTGATAATCATATAAATACAAGCCTTTCAAAAGGATTATATTTTGTTAAGGCTTATTCAAATGAATACACTTTAACAAAGAAAATAGTAATACAATAGTTAATGCAACAGAGCGAACCACAAAGTGTTTCTCAGTGGTTCGCTCTTTAAAACAGGTTACCTTATGACCTACATAATAAGTTTTATAACAATTATTTATGATTTAACAAAAATGTTGCAACAATTATACAAGTCTTTGATTAAATATTTAAAGCCTTTATTTTATTGATAAAGTAATTTAGATTTATTTCAGACATCTTCATTTAATAACAAATCATTAGAAATTACATTATAATGAAATTGATCAACCAGAAAATATTAAAAAATATAGGTTATATATTATTAATAGTCACCAATTATCTAACAGCACAATCGCCATCATTTAAAACATATACAAATCCAGTTATACCGGGTGATCATCCCGATGCCACATTAACACGAATAGGGAATTTTTATTATACCACTGGTTCTTCTTTTAATATTACTCCTGTAATATATCGTTCAACCGATTTGGTTCATTGGGAAGCAGTTGCCCAACCAGTGAAGGCTTCATGGCCAGAATACGGGGATACACCTGGCGGAGGATGCTGGGGTGGACAGGTCGTATATCATCATAATAAATACTGGCATTTCTTTTCACGTGCCAATACAATGTATTATACAACAGCTGATAAACCTGAGGGTGTTTGGAGCAATCCGGTTAAAATAAAAAATCCGGTGCAACTTTCTTATGGATTAGGTTATGACAATTCTATTTTTATTGATGATGACGGAAAGTGGTATCTGGTAGTAAAAAACGGACGGCCCAACAATGGTATTGTAGAACTGGACGAAAACGGACAACCTACAGGAGTTGTGTATGATTTGAAATGGCTGAATCCCCCACCCTCACATGATTATAGTTGGGCTGAAGGCCCGGTAATGTGGAAATACAAGGGTTATTATTATTATTCATTTGCACGTGACCTTTCCGGAGGCCAGAAAGTAATGAGAAGCAAAATAATTACTGACGATAAATCACACTGGGAAATGCTGGGTGATTTTTTTAATATTCATGACCCTTTAAAGCCTGGTTCAAGATTTACCGAACCCAATCACAGCTCAGCAGTAGTAATGCTTGATGACAGCACGCACTGGGTCATCCATCCTCTTTATGCAAAGGGTGAATGGAAGGGCCAAGGGCGTCAGGGTTTACTTAATCAGGTTTTTTATGATATCAATGGTAAACCTACCGGTATATATCCGGTTAATACACATTTTATTGCCCCAGAATTGCCAAGTAATGGCATTCCCTGGATGGTCCCTAAATCAGATTTTTTTAACACTGAACGACTAAATCCTGAGTGGTCTTTCCTGGGTTATACTCCAGATGACAGATGCTCTCTTACTGATCGTCCGGGCTGGCTCAGGTTGTCGCCCAAAATGAATAAAATGAATACTGTTACCAAAAATGATGGTGAGCATAATTATTCGTTAATCATAAATATGGAATTTGATGCAATATCAGCCAGGGATGAAGCAGGACTAATCATACTCAGAGGAGATGAAAAAATGTCTGTAAAGCTTGCAAGTACAAGAAATGAAAACGGACAGAAAATAATACGTTTCAGCTTTGATACCAGAAAATATGAAACCATAAATAATATAGGTAATACAGTATGGCTAAAAATTATCCGTATTAATCATGCAGTTAATGGATTCTACAGCAGTAACGGAGTTGACTGGATTCAGATAGGCGAAAGCTTTAATATTTCGGAAATTGATTCATATTCTGATTTTGTATCCTTTACCGGAACAAGACAGGGTTTGTTCGTTGAGGGCAGCAATAATGCATTTTACAACCTTTATATATATCGTGATGCTTACTCCCCTATTCTGGCTGAATGCCCTGCAAATCAATATGGAACATCCAGTACATTTTTTTCAAATGATATCAATCTTTTAGACAGTATACATAACAACGACTGGGCCTTATATGCCGGTGTTGAATTTGGCAATAATGAATATTTAAAATCTCCGAAAGTTATTGAAATAACTGCATCAAGTGCAAATACGGGAGGTATTGTCGAAGTCTGGCTTGATTCAATAAACACGGGGACAAAAATTGCCGAATGTATTATTTCAGGCACAGGAAACTGGAAAAATTTTAAAACCTTCACTGCCAAGGTCGCTCCTGTTGAGGGCAGGCACGATTTATACCTTAAATTTAAAGGTAAAGAAAAAGAATTGCTGTATAAACTGACATGGATTAAGTTCCTGACTTTATCTGATAATAAAAAAAATTTACATACTAATATCACTGGTGCACTGCCATTTCACGTGCCTGAAAATAATATTAACTCAAATTATTCATTGGGAGCTCTTGGAAAGAGCG
>JAJUGM010000167.1 GCA_029268165.1 Bacteroidota bacterium | reverse complement strand
CCCTCCGCTCATATCGCCGTAAAGCGTACCATAACCTACTGCAGCTTCACTTTTATTTGAAGTATTGAGCAAAATGTGGCCAAATTTGTTTGATATAGCCATAAGCAGATTACCCCTGATGCGGGCCTGAATATTCTCCTCGGCAATATCATCCGGAAGGCCTTCAAATAAAGGCTTAAGTGAAAGACGGTATTGGTTGAAAATGTCGTTTATAGGCACAATATCATAGTGCACATTCAGATTACGGGCAAGGTCAACAGCATCTTTTACCGAATGCTCCGTTGAATATTGCGAGGGCATCAGTAATACCCGTACGTTTTCATTTCCTAATGCCCTGCATGCAAGTACAAGGGTAACGGCTGAGTCTATGCCGCCTGACAGGCCTATGACTGCTTTATGAAATTTCATTTTCTCAAAATAATCTCTGATACCTGTAATCAAGGCATCATGTATGTTTTCAATAACATCAGCCGGCTGAGGGAGCGATTGAGTTTCTTTATTAGCCATAAGGTCATCAAGTTCAATGGTTTTAAAATCTTCCCTGAAAAGACCCATCCGGTCAACCACAGCACCTTTTGAATTAATAATAAGCGACGCCCCGTCGAAAATCAGTTCGGTGTTTGCGCCTGTCTGATTTACATACAAGACAGGTAGTCCACAGCTGCGTGCATTTTCAGCGATGATATCCTCCCTTATCTGTTGCTGTGTATATGAATAGGGCGAGGCAGAAATATTGATAATAAAATCGGGTTTCAAACGCATCAGTTCATTTACCGGGTTTACCGTATACAGACTTTTTTTCCCGAAACCGTCATCAAGAGGCAGCTTATACCAGAGGTCCTCGCAAATAGTAACCGCTATCCTGTGGCCTTTATATTCCCATAATCTGAAATCCCTGTTGCGCTCAAAGTACCTGTACTCGTCAAAAATATCATAGGTGGGCAGCAATGTTTTATAAATAAGTTGCTCTATTTTGGTATTGTTAATGATACAGGCTGCATTGAATATATTCTTTCCAATAGGATTATGATTAATAACCGGACTGCCTATGATGGCTGCAATACCTTCACATGAGCGGGCAATGTTTTCTATTGTTTGCTCACAACGATGGATGAAATATCTGAATTCAAGCAGGTCAAGCGGAGGATATCCGCATACTGCAAGCTCAGAAAAAACAACCAGGTCGGCTTTTTCGTGTTTGGCCCTGGCAATGGCATCTTTAATCTTACGTGCATTCTCATCAAATGCGCCTATGGTATAATTTAATTGAGCAAGAGAAATGCGCATAGGTATTGCTTTTTAAAACATTATCCCCAGCCTTAACGACAGATAGTTTATAGCAGCATTATAACTCTTGTTGTTAAGCACATCCATAAATCCATTGTTAAAAAACAAACCTGCTTCCAGAGCTGTGGTACCTCCAAGTGAATATTCAATGCCGCCTCCTATAAAATAGGAAAAATTGAGCAACCCTATCTCCTTGTTTACATTATCTTTTTCAAGCTGCCTGTCTGACGCATCAGCAGTAGCTTTAACATTTATCTGTACATCAATGCCTATGCGGGCAAAGTAGGTAATATATCCTATCTGGTTACTACTGAGTTTAAGAGCTACCGGTATTGTCAAATATTGCAAATTATAATCGGCTGTTGAATTCGGAAGTAACTGTTTTGTGCCATCCTCAACGGTTTCAATATACACCGAATCTTCATAAAGTAAATTAGCACTGAGGCCTGTTATGCTTATTCCGGTGGCAAATGCATAATTATCTGCAAAATACTTTTCCATGGTGAGGCCAATATTATATCCAAGGCCCGACCCGTCCTTTTTAATATGTTTTGAACCAGGCGAAAACCATGCAACCATAGGATCAACCGAAATGCCAAATCGCAAATCTTGCGCAGAAAGGTTTATACTTATTATTCCTGTAAGGAATATAATCAGTTTTTTCATTTTTTAAAAATTGAAGTTATGGCAACAAATTTAAATAAGAATGATATAATGTTTGAAAAAATCAGATATTAATTATCTTCTGCCGGCATTTTTATTCTTTTTCGGCTGAAATTTTGTTAATTTGTTATTTTTAAATTAAAACATTGAAATGAAAAGAAATATTTTATTGTCAGGTTGTTTTCTGCTATTACTATTTGTAATAATATGCTGCCAAAGGAATACACGGGATAAAAAAACTGCCGGCAATAAAATAGAATTATCGGTTGAGCGGCTTGAAACAGATATATTTTCAGCTGATCCTGCCCGATCTGACAGCCTTGCTGATTATCTAATACAGCATTATGGTTCTTTTTTTGAATTATACACCAGCCAGATTACTAATATCGGCAGTATTCACCATCCTTTTTTCTACCAGTCTTTTAAAGCATTTATTACAGATTATCATAACTATCAGATATACAGCCGTGTCAGAGAAGTTTTTCCTGATCTGAATAAACTATCCCAAGACATTAACCAGGCTTTCAGCCGATATCACTATTTTTTTACTGAACGGCCTATCCCAGGTATTATAACGTTTATTTCAGGCTTTAACTATTCAGTTGTGTCTGATTCAGGAGTACTGGGCATAGGGCTTGATAATTATCTTGGCCCTGATGAACCTTTATACACACAAACAGGAATTTATAATTATCTGAGAGTCAACATGCATCCGCTTAAAATACCTTCAGACTGTATGCGGTTATGGGCGGAAACAGAATTTCCGGATGAAAATTCCATGAAAAATTTACTGAATGCTATAATTTATGAGGGGAAAGTTATGTATTTTGTCAAACAGATGCTTCCCGGTGAACCTGATTCTCTGATATGGGGTTTTACGGCCCCTCAAATGAAATTTTGTATAAACAATGAAAAGCAGATGTGGACTTATCTTATTGAATATAAACTGCTTTTCACAACCGACCGGTTTGTAATTAACAAGTTTATACGAGAAGGACCCTTCACTAAAGATTTTTCTTCTGAATCGCCTGCACGGGCTGCAGTATGGATTGGATACAGAATAGTTGAAAAATATATGAATAAAAACAAAAGCCTTTTACTCTCTGACCTCATGAAGGAAAATGATTACCAGATGATTCTTTCAGCATCAGGATATAATCCGTAAGAAACTTTAATTATGGACATGAAATATTTTAAACATTTATTCTGATCTATTATTATGAAGCAGCTCTTTTTCTGCCTTTATATATTTGTTTTTTTAACCCCCTTAAACAGCCAGCAACTTGATCAGTTATGGTCAGACGGCGTGCAAATGTTTAATGACAAAAATTATCATGGCTGCATTGAGAAAATGAATCAGGTTATCAGGCTTGTACCGGTTTTTTCAGAAGCCTATTATAACCGGGGGCTTGCGAAGCTGAATCTGGGAGATGTTGAAGGAGCGTGCACGGATATGAAGCTGGCCGGTGAGCAAAGTTCAAAAGAGGTTGACAAATATTTCAAGTATTTATGTGATTCGACATGGATGCTGAAAACGCTAAAAAGCTATTATTACAGGCATACCAGGCTATATCCTGAAACGGGCTACCGGCCGCGCTATACCTGGGCTGATACGCTACGCGGTGCACTTCGTCCTGAGCGGACATGTTATGATGTATATTATTATAACCTCTGTGTAAGAATAATTCCTGAGGGACGTAAAATAAAAGGCAACTGTGAAATATATTTTACGGTTAATGAGCCTGCTTCACGGATTCAAATAGACCTCTTCGATAATTATAAGGTGGACACCATTGTATGGATGAGGAAAAAGCTAATATATAAGCGTGAGCACAATGCTCTTTTCATTAATTTCCCTTCAATATTGTTGCCAGGCGAGAAACACAGTATCAGCATAGCTTATTCGGGCAAGCCCGATGTTGCACCAAATCCCCCATGGGATGGCGGTTTTGTCTGGAAAAAAAGAAATAAATCAGAGCGATGGGTTGGTGTGGCCTGCGAACATTTAGGGGCAAGTTCGTGGTGGCCCAATAAAGATCATTTAAGCGACAAACCTGATTCAATGCTAATTAGGATTGAAGTACCTTCAGCTTACCGGGCTGTTTCAAACGGTGTGTTGCGGAAAGTGCAAGAAATAGACAAGTCTTTCAAACAATATTCATGGTTTGTAAGCTATCCGATTAACAATTATAATGTTACGTTTTATATGGGCAAATACACTGAATTTACCGATACACTAATGACCGCTGATGGCCCCTTGTTGCTCAGGTATAATGTTTTCCCTGAAAATATTGACAAAGCAAAAAAACATTTTGAACAGGTTAAGGAGATCCTGCCTGCTTATATTGAATTGTTCGGCTCCTATCCGTTCATGCGTGACGGCTATGGCCTTGTTGAATCGTTGTATGAAGGTATGGAGCATCAGACTGCCATTGCTTATGGAAATGCTTATGACAAACCTAACCGGCAGGAATATCGTAACAATAAATACGATTTCATTATTGTTCACGAAAGCGCCCATGAATGGTGGGGAAATGCAGTTACAGCTGCTGATATGGCCGATATATGGCTGCATGAAGGTTTTGCTACGTATGCAGAATATTTGTTTATTGAAAAGATGTTTGGAAAGGAAGAATACCTGCATGAGGTTGTCAGGAAGTTAAATTATATTTATAACTTCTGGCCTCTAATCCAACACCACAATGTTAACGAGAACGCATTTGCAAGCAATGATGTATATAATAAGGGGGCCATGCTACTTCATTGTCTCAGATGCACCATGAACAACGATTCGCTTTTTATCAGCATTATTAAGGATTTTAATGTAATGAACCGTTACAGGGCTCTGACATCAGATGATTTCATTGAGCTGGTTAATAAATACACCGGTAAAAATTACCGGCCGTTTTTTAATAAATTTCTTTATGATAAGACCTTGCCTGTTCTTGTATACACTTATGATCATATTGGCGATAAGCTGATAATCAAATACAAATGGACAGAAGTGGAGGATGGTTTCACCATGCCATTTGGAATTGAAACCAGTGACAGGAAGTCTTACCGACTTGAAGCAACTACCGCCGAAAAAGAAGTGATCCTGGAAAATACGTCATGGTTTAATTTTTATAACCAATGGAAAGGATATGAAGGATGTGAGGATCATTCATTCACCTATTTCCGGACAAAATGCAACAATTTCAGGTAAAAAACCCTTTGCAGATGCATGAAATAATTAACAAAGGGATTTTTACATTTCATTTATACTTTTTACTTTTACGAAAGCATTTTAATAAAATAATAAAGTATTGAACCGTTTTGTTAAATTTCTGATCATCTCAGTCCTGACATTCTGCCCGGCCATGTTGGTTATAGGCCAGTTTCAGCCTGCAGAAGTCAGAAAATCAACCGAAAAGGTGCTCATGCAGGGACGGTATTATTATATTCATACTGTCCAGAAAGGTCAGACATTTTATTCAATCTGTAAGGCTTATGGCGTAAGCCAGGAACTTGTTCTGGAGAATAATCCGGGTATTAATCCTGAAACCCTTTCCGAAGGTCTTGCGTTACGTATACCAGATATTACCCAGGAAGCCTCAACTGAATCTCAGGAAGAGAAGGCCAAAGAAGATAAGCGTTTTTATTATCACACCATTAAACCGGGACAAACAGTTTATTTTTTATCAAAAAAATACGACGTGCCTGAAGAATGGATTTACCAGTTCAACCCGGGAGCAAGGGAAAAAATTTCTGTTGGTCAGGTATTGCTAATTCCAAAGAAAAGAGCTTTTGAATCAATATTTACCGTTGCTGACACAAGTGAATTCTGGTATTATACTGTCAAAGAAAAGGATACATTATTTTCCCTGTCACAGCAATTTGGAGTGAGTGTGACCACTATTATTAATGAAAATCCGCAATTGCAGGATGGTTTACAAGCAGGTACCGTGATTAAAATAAGAAAATCGGCTGCTTCGGGAGCTATTAAACCGGATGCCGATTCAACCAATCTGATCATTTCAGAAACAAGCTGCATTGAAGAACCCGTTAAAAAACGCGAATTAAAAATAGCCCTGCTGCTGCCTTTCTTCTCCGATCTGAGCGTCGAGGAACCATTAGAATTAACCGAATCAGAGCATAATGAAATACCCGAAAATCCGGTTAAAATGCAGCAGCTATCTATTGGCAGAAGTTTTTATGAATTTTACGAAGGCTTTTTGCTGGCAATTGATTCACTGAAAAAAACGGGTTCACAGATTAAACTTTTTGTGTTTGATACCAAAAGAGATACATTAAAAATATTAAAAATCATCAGCGAACTTTATTCCATTCAGCCTGATTTGATCATCGGGCCGGTATATTCCGATGATGTAAAGCTGGTTGGACAATTTGCACAAAACCAGGGTATTAAATTAATTTCTCCCTTATCAACGCGCAGTGAACTTGTTATGGAAAATCCGAGTATTATTCAGGTTATTCCTCCGGAAGAAACTGAATTTAAATTATTTGCCAAACATATTGCCCAATACAGGAACAAACCGGTCATTCTTTTCAGGGATAATGATAGTTTATCGTTAAAACAAACCTGGAAACTCAAAAAGGAACTTCTGGCATATTTTCAAAACGATTCTTCGTGGAATCCATTAAACCTGAGAGATTACAAAATAAATGATTCAACCATAAGGAAACTGGGGAAAATATTAAATCATGATGCTGAAAATATTATTATTATAGCTTCAGATAATGAACCTGACGTTACCCAGTTAATCGGGAAATTGTTTTTATTTTCAAGAGTGTATAAACTGACCATTTATGGCATGCCTTCCTGGCAGGTATGGAAAAGAGTGGACATTAATTACTTTCATACTATGCAGATGCAGTATTATACGCCTTTTTATATTGACTACAATAATCAGCATGTTAAAAATTTCATTAAAAAATTCCGGAACGTTTATGGTTTTGAACCGTATGAGATTACCACAAAGGGATATAATTTCAGCATGCTGGGTTATGATATCGGCCTTTATTTTATCAGTGCACTTGAATTGTATGGTCACAATTTTGCACCCTGTTTGAATAACGCTGGGGCGTTATCATTACTGTCACCCTACTAT
>JAJUGM010000166.1 GCA_029268165.1 Bacteroidota bacterium | reverse complement strand
TATCCTTCACTGTATGTAAAAAAGTATTTCCAGTAAATAAATACTCCTAATAGTAAAATAACGATGAAAACAGTCAGCCGGAGGATACGTCTGAATAATTTCTTAATATTATCGTAATTCATTTTTGTCAATTTTTAAAATGATTTAAACAAAGTTAATTTTCTTTAATTTATCCTGAAAAAATACATAGGAATAATTTCTTACTTTTGTAAACCTGAAATAAACAGAAATGTCAAATCAGAATATAATATGAATACCGATAATCTTCTTGATGATGTAAAAATAAAAGCCCAGACATGGCTTGGGCCTGAATATGATGCCGATACCAGAAAAAAGGTTCAGGAATTGATTGAAAGTAACGAAAAAGAGCTTATTGAATGTTTTTACCGTGACCTTGAATTTGGTACAGGCGGTTTGCGTGGAATAATGGGTGTTGGCACCAACCGGATGAATATTTACACGGTAGGCATGGCAACACAGGGCCTTTGCAATTACCTGAAAAAAGAATTTATATCAATATCCCAGATAAAAGTAGCCGTAGCTCACGATTCAAGAAATAACAGCAGGCTCTTTGCTGAAACTACAGCCAATATATTTTCAGCCAACGGGTTTAAAGTATATTTGTTCGACGATCTAAGACCAACACCTGAGTTATCCTTTGCAATAAGATATTTCAGGTGCCAGAGTGGTGTGGTTATTACTGCTTCTCACAATCCTAAAGAATATAATGGTTATAAAGTCTATTGGGATGATGGCGGACAGATTATTGCTCCGCATGATAAGCTTATTATTCAGGAAGTACAGAAAATAAAATCGATAGATGAGGTCAACTTTAATTCACGGCCTGAGAATATTGAAATCATTGGAAAAGAAATTGACGAAATATATACCGATCAGATAACCACATTATCTCTTTCTCCTGAAATTATAAAAAAACAGGCTGGTTTAAAAATTGTTTACACACCTATTCACGGCACAGGGGTTAATCTGGTCCCCATGGTACTTAAGAAATTTGGCTTCAGGAACGTCATCTGTGTACCAGAGCAGAATAAGCCTGATGGCAACTTTCCAACAGTACATTCGCCTAATCCTGAAGAACATGCTGCTTTATCGCTGGCAATTAAAAAAGCAGAAGAAACCGATTCTGATATTGTAATGGCCACCGACCCTGATGCCGACAGGGTTGGTATTGCTGTTCGCAACAACAGGGGCAGTTTTGTAATTCTTAATGGCAATCAGGCAGCGTCATTACTTATATATTACCTGCTTACGCGCTGGTCTGAGAAAAAAAAGCTCACCGGTAATGAATTCATTGTAAAAACAATTGTAACAACTGAATTGCTTGCTACCATTGCACGCCATTATCATGTGCCTTGTTATGATGTACTTACAGGATTTAAATACATAGCTGATGTAATTCGGCAGTTTGAAGGGAAGAAGACTTTTATCGGCGGCGGAGAAGAAAGTTATGGTTATCTGGCAGGCGACTTTGTGCGCGATAAGGATGCTGTTATTTCATGTGCACTGATTGCTGAAACAGCTGCATGGGCAAAGGATCAGGGTAAATCAATGTTTGAATTATTACTTGAAATATACAAGGAATTTGGCTTCTACAAAGAAAAACTGATTTCACTGGAAAGAAAAGGCAAAAGCGGGCTTGAGGAGATCCAGCAGATGATGAAGAACTTTCGCAGTAATCCTCCCGTTGCCATCAATAATGTAAAGGTTTCAGAAGTTATTGACTATCTTGATGATGCTTCTCTAAGGAGGATTAACGAAAAAAACAAAGGCATTAAAATCCCCAGATCTGATGTTCTTCAGTTTATTACTAATGACGGGTCGAAGATATCAGTGAGACCATCGGGTACCGAGCCCAAAATAAAGTTCTATTTCGGAGTAAAGGACAAACTCACCGATATATCTGACTATGAAAAAATCAATAAATTGCTCGATTCCCGAATTGAAAACATCATGCATGATTTAAAATTACAATAAGATGAAGTCATACCGGAAAGAATTATGGTTTAACACCAGTGCAAGAAGAGAGTTTCTGAATATAACCCCTCAGATACAACAATGTTTGGCAGAAAGTGGTATAAAAGAGGGTTTATGTTTGGTGAATGCCATGCATATTACGGCCAGTGTATTTATTAATGATGATGAATCAGGGCTGCATCATGATTTTGAAGTATGGCTTGAAAAGCTTGCACCCGAGAAGCCCTATTCACAATACCGCCACAATGGCTTTGAAGATAATGCTGATGCACACCTTAAAAGGACCATCATGGGACGCGAGGTTGTGGTAGCTGTCTCAAACGGACAACTTGATTTCGGGCCGTGGGAACAGATTTTTTACGGAGAGTTTGATGGCAAAAGGAAAAAGCGTGTACTGGTGAAAATAATCGGAGAGTAACGAAAAGTTGATTTATGAATAGAATAACCGGTATTTTGTATATTTCATGTTTTCTTGTTATACTGAATACTGCCTGCCGGCAACCTCAGTTTTTCGGCCATGAAGATGATTATTTCCGGCAGGTTGATAATCAGATAAATCATAGTATTCAGACCTCATCTGTTGAACCATCTGTGAGTAAAGACCGTGAAAATTGTATTAAAGGGATTCCACAAAGGGTTATTGATACGAATGTAATTACTGATGCTGATTACAAACAGATTGATTTTACTGGTTATGAAAAAATTATTCTGCCTACAGGAGACAGACTATTAATCATCAACTGGGGTTGTTCAACATATAACCTGACATTCAGGTTTGAAACATCACGGTTTGGTACAGATACCGGCAAAATTAAATTCTGGTACAGCACATTGGCTCAATTGCTTGGCCTGGTTGAGCCGGTTATCAAATCACCTGTTAATATCCGTCAAGGAATCAACAAAATACATAGTTTTATAAAACAAGACACCATTCCGGTAAATTTTAATATCCCGCTTACTATAAGCCATGACAGCGTTGATTCAGAAATAATATTTGAAAGAGCAAAAGTACTGGCCGATACTGCAATGCGGTTAGATGTTACCTTCTCTCTAAAGGATTACTCACCTTAAATTATGAGTTATTTCTGGAGAGCCTTAATTTTAAACAGTCACAGAAACAATTTAACCCGGATTAGTTATCAGGAGAGAAATGCTGCAATGTTAAATATTGAGATAGAAACTGGCTTTCTGAATCTTTACAGAATACGTATTAGGGGCAACTATATAATAATATAGATTTTATTGATTGTTCTTTCTAGCAAGTTTGTACTTCAGTTTTTTATGCTTCAGGATTTCAGCATCGAGGTAAAATATTACTTCTTCAGCAATATTTTTCATGACATCCCCCACCCTTTCAAGTTTTCCGATAATCCTGAACAGCCATAATGCCTGTATTATTTTATCTGTGTGGTTTTTCAGATAATCATTCAGGAAAGTCAAAGATTTCTTGTTGATTTTATCGATACTTTTATCGAGCTTAAAAATAATCCGGGCTTCACCGGCTTCTTTGTTTGTAAGGGATGCAATAACCCTGGACATCATTTCCTCGATAACATCAAAAGCTTCTTTAAGATGCAGTGATTCCAGCAGTTCCTTATCAAATGGCGTTTCCTGGTCACGAACAATTTTGGCTATTTTATCAGCATGGTCGCCAATTCTTTCAATATTTCCGTTAGTTATCAATGCCGCCATAATAAAGCGTAGATCGGTTGCCACAGGCTGATGCAATGCCAACAGGCTTTCACATTCTTTTTCAATAGTAATTTCATATCCATTCACTCTTGATTCGTTACGCATGACTTCTTCAGCCAATTCATGATCATGGTTTAATAAAGCTTCCCTTGATGAAAATATTTGTTTTTTCACCAGTTCAAACATTTCAAGTATGAGGCTTTTCAGGTAGTCAAGCTCAATTTCAATTTGAATGGCCATAATGATGTAAATTAATGATTTAAAATTACAAAAAGAAAACATATATTATTATCCGAATCGTCCGGTAATATAGCGTTCGGTTCTTTCGTTTCTGGGATTGGTAAATATATCTGTAGTTTTCCCTACTTCAATCAGTTCACCCAGGTAAAAAAAGGCAGTAGTATCACTTATCCGGCTGGCCTGCTGCATATTATGAGTAACAATAATGATAGTGTATTTTTGTTTTAGCTGAAGGATAAGCTCTTCAATACGGCTGGTAGAAATTGGATCAAGGGCTGATGTAGGCTCGTCCATAAGAATGATATCAGGCTCAACTGCCAGGGTACGTGCAATACATACACGTTGCTGCTGGCCACCTGATAATGCGAGGGCATTTTTTCTGAGATTATCTTTTACTTCATTCCAAAGACCTACCTGCTGAATGGCGTTAATTACACGTTCATGAATAAGGTGTTTGTCTTTAATACCTTGAATCCGGAGTCCGTAGGCTACATTTTCAAAAATTGATTTGGGGAAAGGATTGGGTTTCTGAAATACCATACCTACTTCTTTCCGCAATTGTTCAATTTCGATTTTATCTCTGTAAATATCAACACCATTTATCAATACCTTTCCTCTAACCATGTGTGATGGTATATAATCATTCATGCGGTTTAATAATCTGAGGAAAGTGGTTTTACCACATCCTGACGGACCGATCAGAGCGGTAACTGAATTCTTTTTAATAGCGAGATTGACATCCTTAAGTGCATGAAAATCGCCATAAAAAACATTAACATCAATAGTTTCCACTATATCTGATGATGCAACATGTAAATGAGTTGGTTCCACAGTGTAAAGTTCCTGTTGATTCAATATTGGTAATATTTCCTTTTCAGCGCTAATCATAATCTTATATTTTCATTTTACGTTGCCACCGGTTTCGCATGTACATAGCAATACCGTTTAGCAGGAATGTGATGATTAATAATACGATAATTGCAGCAGCGGCATTCTGGATAAATCCCTTTTGGGGTCGTGAAATCCAGTTAAAAATCTGAATCGGTAAAACCGAAAAATTATCCATTGGCGATGTGGGTGCAAAAGGCACGTATGCCAATGCCCCTACGACAATCAGGGGAGCAGCTTCGCCTATAGCACGCGAGAGCGCCAGAATTACTCCGGTCAGTATCCCGCCAAAAGAAGCCGGAAGTACCTGATACCAGATAGTCTGCCATTTTGTTGCGCCCAATGCATAAGAGGCATCTCGCAAACTCTGTGGTACTGCTTTTATGGCTTCACGTGTAGATACAATAATAATTGGCAGAATTAACAGGGCAAGCGTTAAGCTTCCGGCAAGGATACTATTCCCAAGCCTGAAAATTCTTACAAAAATTTCAAGGCCTAACAATCCATAAATTATAGAAGGTACACCGGCCAGGTTGGCAATGTTAATTTCAAGCAGTTTTGACAAACGGTTTTTTATTCCATATTCTTCGAGATAAACTCCCGAGGCAACACCAAGAGGAAATGCAATAACCGCAGTAAGTATAAAGATCCAGACCGTGCCCATCATAGCAGTAAAAATTCCTGCCTTCTCAGGAATACGTGATGGCAGGCTGGTAAGGAACCTGAAACTCAGAACAGGCAGACCGTCAAAAAGGATGTCTATAATAAAAACAGCAAGGGCAACAATACCAATGGAAACGCTAATCCATCCCCAGATACTGAATAATTTATCCTTTATCCTGTTTTTGACCTGATTATTCATATTTTTCCTGATATTTCCTTTTAAACCAGTAACTAATATTGTTCAGAATCAGTGTAAAAACAAATAATGTAATACCGGCAGCAAAAATAGTTCTGTACTCAAGTGAACCGTGTGGAACATCACCCAGGCTAACCTGAACAATATAGGCTGTAATGGTTTCAACAGGTACCAGAGGGTTTAAAGTTAACCGGGGCTGTTGTCCGGCGGCAATAGCTACAATCATGGTTTCACCCACAGCTCTTGATATTGCCAGAATTACTGAAACAATAATGCCTGATGATGCAGCCGGTATCATCACCTTAACTGATGTCTGCAACCGTGTGGCCCCCATTCCGTATGATGCCTCACGCAGCGATGAAGGTACTGCAAGAAGTGCATCCTGGCTGAGTGATGAAACGTATGGTATAATCATAATTCCCATAACAAGGCCTGCTGACAATGAATTAAAACTGGACATCCCCGGAATTAGCTTTTGAAGAAAAGGAGTAACAACAATCAGGGCAAAAAAGCCGTAAATAACCGTTGGGACAGCAGCCAATAATTCGAGAACAGGTTTGATTAATTCACGGAACCGGACGGATGAATACTCGCTTAAGAAAACAGCTATGCTAAGCCCAATTGGTAAAGCTACCGCAATTGCTATAAATGAAGTCAATATTGTCCCTGACAGTAAAGGTAATATACCAAAATGTTTTTGGGTAAACAGCGGCGTCCATTCAGTATCAGTAAGAAAATCGATGACAGAAACTTCCTTGAAAAAAGCAACACCTTCAATCGTAAGTACAATAATAATTCCACCAGTTGTAAGTATGCTAATCAGCGAACTTGCCAATAACAATTTTTCAATAGAAAACTCTATAATCTTCCTTTTCTTCATTTTATCTGATAAAATCAGCAAATTTCTTTTTCTCCTGTTCGTATTTATCAGCAGGAAGTGGTACATAACCTACTTCTTTGGCAAGCATACCGACGTGTTCAAGATAATACTCCACAAAACTTCTGACTTCATCACGCTCGGTGGCTTTTTTACTAACATAAATAAATACCGGCCTGGACAAAGGCGAATAACTTCCGTTGCTTACAGTTTCCATTGAAGGATAAACAGGGCCTGCGCCATTATCAATAGATACAAGCTTGAGCTTATCTTTATTTTCCTCATAATAAGCAAGGCCAAAAAAGCCAAGGCTATATTTATCACCTGCCACACCCTGAACTAATACATTATCATCCTCGCTGGCTGTAAAATCACCACGGCTCGAACCACTCTGACCTACAATAGCTTCAGTAAAGTAATCGTACGTACCTGATGCCACTCCAGGACCAAAAAGATGAATTTCTGCATCGGGCCATTCAGGCCTGATCTGGTTCCATTTCATAATACCGTTCTGAGCTTTTGGTTCCCAGATTCTCTTTAATTCCTCAATGGTCATATGGTCAACCCAGTCATTGGCCGGATT
>JAJUGM010000165.1 GCA_029268165.1 Bacteroidota bacterium | reverse complement strand
TGCTCATTCCATACAAATATCCAACGAAAATAGTAAAAAATGCTCCGCGTGTATTGTTAATAACTTAAAAGAAATTAACATCTGTAAATAACTTTATCCTGAAGGTTGCAACTGTTTTGTTTGTTCTTTGTTATTTTTACAGGTAAAATCAGTATTTTGCATTAATATGAAAGCTTACCTGGACTTGCTGAAACATGTAATAGAAAACGGCCAGGAAAAAACAGACCGTACCGGAACAGGTACCATAAGCATTTTCGGATATCAGATGAGGTTTAATCTTGAGGATGGCTTTCCGCTGATGACTACCAAAAAGCTTCATCTGAAGTCAATTATCTATGAACTCTTATGGTTCATTAAGGGGGAAACAAATATTAAATTCCTGACAGATAACGGGGTCACTATATGGAATGAATGGGCCGATCCCAATGGCGAACTCGGCCATATCTATGGCTTTCAATGGAGGTCATGGCCATCGTACAATGGTGGTTTTATTGATCAGATTGAGCGGGTAGTGCATTCAATAAAAAACAATCCCGATTCACGCCGCCATATCGTAAGTGCATGGAATGTTGCCGACTTGGATAATATGGCATTGCCTCCCTGTCATGTCCTTTTTCAGTTTTATGTGTCACAGGGGAAATTATCACTGCAGTTGTATCAGCGAAGTGCTGATATTTTTCTTGGAGTTCCGTTTAATATAGCGTCTTATGCATTACTGCTTTTGATGATGGCTCAGGTTACAGGGCTTAAGCCTTTGGAGTTTATCCATACACTAGGTGATGCACATATTTACAAAAACCATATAGAACAGGTAAAGCTGCAGCTTACCAGAGAGCCCCGTAAACTGCCTGCCATGAAAATAAATCCTGAAATAAAATCCATTTTTGATTTTTCTTATCAGGATTTTCAGCTTGAAAACTATGACCCGCACCCGCATATCAAAGGAGAAATATCAATCTGAATAACACAATGAAACCAATTTCCATCATTGTTGCTATTGCTGAAAATAATGCTATTGGCAAAGACAATAAACTGCTGTGGCATATTCCAGCCGATCTGAAACGTTTTAAAAGACTAACAACAGGCCATACGGTAATTATGGGCAGAAACACTTACCTTTCCCTGCCCGTAAGGCCTCTGAAAGATCGCCGTAATATTGTAATCACTGATAATGCTGCCGATTTCTACCCCGATTGTATAATGGCATACTCTATTGATGAAGCCATACAGCTTTGTGATGATGATAGGGAAAATTTTGTCATTGGCGGGGCCTCGGTTTACCGCCAGTTTATGCCATTTGTCCAAAAGCTTTATATTACAAAAGTTGCCAAATCATTTGAGGCAGACACCTTTTTCCCCGAAATTGCTTCTGAGGAGTGGAAAATAATTGAAAAAGAAGATATTAATGATGATACCCAAAATGATTTTATGTATTCATTTATTACCTTTCAAAGAAAAAATTATCTTTAAAAAACAAACCATAACTTCTTTATTATTATGAAAAAAAATCTGCTCATTATTGCATTACTTATCTTTTCAGCCGGTATGATTTATGGCCAGGCTGATAAAGTAACCGGTATCTGGCTTACAGAAAAAAAAGGGTCTCAGATCCGTATTTTTAAGGCAACCGATGGTAAATATTACGGGAAAATTGAATGGCTTGAAGAAGACAAAGACAGGCTCGATGTGAATAACCCCGATGAAAAACTCAGGTCAAAAAAAGTTTGGGGCATGCTTATTCTTAGAGGATTCAGTTTTAATGCATTAAAAAAACAATGGGAAGGCGGAACCATTTATGACCCTGAAAACGGCAAAACTTACGATTGCTATATGTGGTTTGATGGTAATGATAATCAGCTGCATATTAAAGGATATGTGCTGGGTATGAAATTTATCGGCAGGGAAACTTTATGGACCCGAGAGCAGGAACTAAGAAAGTAAAAGCAATTAATATAGCTGCGAGCTGCGAGCTGTGAGCTACGAGAATTATACAATATTTTACTTTTTAAATTTATCTTATATCTAAATATCTCATATTATTATCTCGCAGCTCGCAGCTATTATTTTCAAAGACTAACTTTTTTTTAATGTTTTTTTAGTTTATCTTTAAATAAACAAAAAACCACTCAAAATGAAATCATTAACCTTTCTCGGAAGAATTATCTATGCAATACCCTTCATCATTTTTGGGGTATTTCATTTTCTTAATGCCAAAGGCATGGCTGATAGTATGTTATCTAACTGGCCATTTAACATGGCGCTTGTTTATATTTCAGGACTTGCACTAATCCTGGCCGGTATCAGTATTATGCTTAACCTTTATGCCAGGGTGGCAAGCCTTCTTTTAGCATTATTATTACTAATTATCATCCTCACCATTCATCTTAAAGGGATAATTTCGGTTGATGCCGTAATTAAACAAATGGCTACAACTTCTTTACTTAAAGATGTTGCCTTGCTTGGGGCTGCTCTCACCTATGCAGGCCTTGCAGAAAAATAAAAAAACAGCTGTTCATTATTAATGTCGTTTTGATGTGATTGCTCATCCCCGTTGGCTGGTGGTGGTTACTTTATATTCTCTGTCCACCTCTCCCTGCGGGGTTCATTTCTTACTATATAATCAGATACTATCATCAGGACCTACCTCTGGTGCCAAATATTTATCTATTAATAAAACCTTTAGTATAGTTGTTGTATTTATGAAGGGAGTTAAATCAGCCGCAGGAGTTCAGCAAAGCAATCCGGCTTAAGTAGTTTTTAGGGAGAACTGCATCAGACTTGACTTTTTTTGCATTCTTTTTTATGTCAGGACAAAAAGGATGTGGGGCATGGGGCAAAGCTCCATCGCCATTCACTCCTACTCGTCAAAATTCCGCGGACAATTATTTTTATGCGCCCGGAAGAATTTGTTTATTCATCGCACTTGGATTATAAAACTTTCAAGTATTTATTATCGTTTTCTCAAGATTGCAGTCGTTGGTTCTTGATATAACAGTTAATATTTATTAACAAATACAGCAACTGCATTGCCAGGTATTCACAAATTAACCGGCTGATCTCCATTTCAATACCACACTATTCACATATTGGTTTGTTATTTCTCTGTTGATAAAGAAATATGGCTGTCATCAGCCTTTATTTTATTTTTGCACCCATATTATATCAATATCATGATTTCGGCCATTTATAATGAGGAATCCATCAGGACACTGGATTGGCGTGAACACATCCGCAGACGTCCGGGGATGTATATTGGAAAACTCGGAGACGGGTCATCACAGGACGATGGCATTTATGTTCTGCTTAAAGAGGTTCTTGATAATGCTATTGATGAGCATATGATGGGATACGGGCAGTCAATTGAGATAACCATCAATGAAAATATTGTTAGTGTGCGCGATTACGGGCGAGGCATTCCGCTTGGCAAAGTACTTGATGTTGCCTCAAAAATGAACACCGGAGCAAAATATGATTCTAAAGTATTCAAGAAGTCGGTTGGATTAAATGGCGTAGGTATTAAGGCAGTGAATGCCCTTTCATCATACTTTGAAATAAAATCATTCCGTGAAGGGCGGGTAAAAGCAATTACCTTTAATGAAGGTAATCTGGCCTTAGATACTCCTGAACAGGTATGTCAGGAAAAAAACGGTACTCTTGTATCGTTTGTGCCCGATGTAAAAATGTTTGGCCATTTCAGGTTTATGGAAGACTATGTTGAAACCATGATTAAGAATTATGTTTATCTGAATGCCGGCCTGACCATTTTTTTTAACGGGAAGCCTTATTTCTCAAAAAACGGATTGGTTGACCTGCTGCAGGAAAATGTCAACGGCGATGGCCTTTATCCGGTTATCCACCTTAAAGATACTGACTTTGAAATAGCCATGACACACGGCAATCAGTATGGTGAAATTTATTATCCCTTTGTCAACGGCCAGCATACAACACAGGGCGGAACACACCTGTATGCTTTTAAAGAAGCGCTGGTGAAAACAATACGTGATTTCTACAAAAAGGATTTCGAACCTTCAGACGTACGTGCATCAATCATTGCTGCATTAAGTATTAAAATTGAAGACCCGGTTTTTGAGTCACAGACTAAAACAAAGCTGGGCTCGCGTGACATGGGGCCTGAGGGGCCAACCATCAGAAATTTTATTGGCGATTTTCTTAAAAAGCACCTTGATAATTATCTGCATAAAAATCCTCAGACGGCCGATATTCTCCTGAAAAAAATACTTGAATCAGAAAAAGAAAGTAAAGCTATTTCAGGCATCCAGAAACTGGCCCGCGAAAGAGCTAAAAAAGCCAGCCTGCACAACCGTAAATTACGCGATTGCCGTTATCATTTCAATACAAATGACGAAAGGCGCCTTGAAACCACATTATTTATAACCGAAGGCGATTCTGCCAGCGGATCAATTACTACCGCCAGGGATGTAAACACACAGGCCGTTTTTAGCCTGAAAGGCAAGCCGTTAAATTCATTCGGGCTTTCAAAAAAAATAGTTTATGAAAACGAAGAGTTTAATCTGCTGCAGGCAGCGCTTAATATTGAAGATGGCCTTGAAAACCTTCGTTACAACAATGTTGTAATTGCAACTGATGCCGATGTTGACGGGATGCATATCAGACTGTTACTGCTTACTTTTTTCCTTCAGTTTTTCCCCGATCTGGTTCGCCAGGGCCATTTATATATTCTGCAAACCCCGCTGTTCAGAGTACGTAATAAAAAAGAGACCATTTATTGTTACTCTGAAGAAGAAAAACAGCAGGCGATACAGAAACTCGGAAGTAATCCTGAAATTACCCGTTTTAAAGGCCTCGGTGAAATATCGCCCGACGAATTCAAACATTTTATCGGCAAGGATATGCGCCTTGAGCCTGTGAGAATTAAAAAAGGAGACCATGTGCATGATATTCTTCCTTTCTACATGGGGAAAAATACGCCCGAAAGACAGGATTTTATTATTGAGAACCTGAAGGTTGAGGAAATTCTTGAAGAAATGATATAATTCCCTGCGCGCTTTTCTGACTGATTACAAAATGATTATGAGCAAAGAAGAAGATAAAATATTTCAGGAAGGAAACGAAGAATCAAATTCGGAGAGTCAATTTCTTCAGTCGGTTAGCGATGCAGATGCGCACGCCATTGAAACCGGCCATATAACAGAGCTTACAGGCATGTATAAGGACTGGTTTCTTGACTATGCCTCTTATGTGATACTTGAGCGTGCTGTGCCGCATATTAACGACGGGTTAAAACCGGTTCAGCGCAGAATATTGCATGCTATGCGCCAGCTTGAAGACGGTCGTTACAACAAAGTAGCCAATATAATAGGCCATACCATGCAATATCATCCGCATGGCGACGCATCAATCGGGGATGCCCTGGTGCAACTGGGCCAAAAAAATCTGCTTATTGATACCCAGGGAAACTGGGGAAATATTTTCACAGGCGACAGCGCAGCCGCCCCCCGATACATTGAAGCAAGGCTTTCAAAATTTGCACTCGAAGTGGTTTTTAACCCAAAAACTACTACGTGGAAAGCATCTTATGACGGCCGTAACCAGGAACCGGTTACACTACCCGTCAAGTTTCCGCTGTTGCTTGCTATGGGCATTGAAGGTATTGCAGTGGGACTGGCATCAAAAATTTTACCGCATAATTTCAACGAACTTATTGATGCCTGCATACTGTGCCTGCAGGGAAAAGACTTTAACCTTTATCCTGATTTTCCAACCGGAGGTCTGATTGACGTCTCGCGATATAACGACGGCCTCAGGGGCGGTCTGGTAAGGATAAGGGCTAAAATCAGTAAAATTGACAAAAAAACACTGGTAATTACTGAAATACCATTCGGGCAGACTACCTCATCATTAATTGATTCTGTATTAAAAGCCAATGAAAAGGGAAAAATAAAAATCAGAAAAATTGATGATAATACATCTGAAAAAGTTGAGATACTTATACATCTGATACCCGGAACCGACCCGGATAAAACCATTGATGCCCTGTTTGCCTTCACCGATTGTGAAATACCCGTTTCACCCAATGCCTGTGTAATAAGGGATGATAAACCTGCTTTTATAGGCGTTAAAGAAATACTCCATCATTCAGCCAGGGAAACGGTGAGGCTACTGAAGGCAGAACTGCAGATAAGGTTAGACGAACTTGAAGAAAGCTGGCATTTTACATCACTTGAAAAAATATTTATTGAAAACGAACTCTACGAGCCAATCAAAAATTGTAGAACGGAAGAAGCTATTATTCAGACTATTGATGAAGCATTAAATCCGTTTAAAGTAAAACTGCGGCGGCCTGTAACCCGCGAGGATTGCGTCCGCCTGTCCAACATTCCTATTAAAAGAATTTCAAAATACAGCTCATTCAAGGCAGACGAACAGATAAAACAGATTGAAGCCGAAATAGACGAAGTAAATAATCATCTTGTCAATATAATTCCGTATACCATTAATTATTACAAGCAAATTAAAAAGAAATATGGCGCAGGACGCGAAAGGAAAACAGAAATACGGAATTTTGATAATATTGAAGCAACAGAGGTCGTGGCAGCCAATGAGAAGCTTTATGTCAACCGTGCAGAAGGCTTTATTGGCACAAGCTTGAAAAAAGACGAATATGTGTGCGATTGTTCAGATATTGACGATATTCTGATAATCCGTAAGGACGGCAAATACAAAATAACCAAAGTGTCTGAAAAGCAGTTTGTGGGTAAAGACATAGAATACGCAGGAGTATTCCGGAAAAATGACGAACGGACAATTTATAATATCATTTACCGTGATGGCAACACAGGAATAGTGTATATGAAACGATGCCCTATTTCAGGGCTAATGCGCGACAAAGAATATGATATCACACGCGGAACTCCGGGTTCAAAGATACTGTACCTCAGCGCTAACCCGAATGGTGAATCGGAAATTCTCAGAATCATATTAAAACCACGTCCAAGATTAAAAAAGCTGACATTTGACATTGATATGAGCCAGCTGGCTATTAAGGGGAAATCGTCTATGGGTAATATCGTTACACGTTATCCGGTGCTTAAGGTTGAACATAAAGAAAGAGGCGTTTCAACTCTTGGCGGCAGAAAAATATGGTGGGACGAGATTACCGGCAGACTCAACAATGACGAAAAGGGTATCTTTCTGGGTGAATTTGCT
>JAJUGM010000164.1 GCA_029268165.1 Bacteroidota bacterium | reverse complement strand
CAGAAATTAAAAGCGAGGTCGAAGCATGGATGAATACACGAAACAGTAAGGAATCCAAAATAAACTGGCAGTTTACAACAAAAGATGCCAGAATAAAATTAAAAAAACTTTATCCGTCAATTAATGATTGACATGACACTAACAATATTACTGTTATTTTAGGAAAGTTTGAAAAAGATGTAAAATACAATGAATTTAAAGATTTCCATTTTATTACATATAGTAATCCTGAAAAACCTGATAATCTGTTTAATCTGAAATTTCAATATCCGCGCATGTTACTTAGTGAACATATTGTTCATTCAATATATAATAATAAACCTATCGGAAAGATATTTATTTTCAAATTCAGGCCATTTATAGGTAAAAACTATAACGATCCGGAAAAAAATAATTTTGAAATAGTGTATTGCACAAATAAAGGAGAATTAATTTTCCACAAAACCACAAAATTAACTACCGCAGAAGGTGATCACATGCATTTTCATGGAGCATTTGGCGACGAAAATAATGTTTATTTGCATTTTAATTCTTTTGAAGAAAAACAGGAACAATATTTTGGCATTATCAGGTTTGATCATATAGGTAATGAAACCATATATAAATATCCTAAAACCTTACTAAAGGCAAATATAATAAACATTACAGGAAACAGTAATCAAAAGTTTGATCTGAATCGAAAAGCGTTGGGCCTAACTAATCAAACACCAGGTTGTAACTGGGGTTTGGATAATAATCTTACCATAATAGGAGTACAAAAAATAGATAATGTTTTATATATATGGGGACAGATGAATTACGCCATTGATGATCCCGATTACAAGCCTCCTACAACACCTGACGGTAATCCTATAAGCGTTGGCTTAAAACCAAAAATTACATTATTTGGTGAAGTAATTTTTTTCAAATATGATTTTGAAAATTTAGCGTTTGAAAAAGCATTTTTACAAAATATGCCGATATTAAAAGAAAAATCATCTATTAAGCTGATAAAAACAAATAATATCAAGGCCACTTTCTATGCCCCAATGCCTTCAGCTAAAATTCCCGAGCATTTCCATTTAATTAGATCATTACATAACAACGGTGCAATTATTGAAGATTATCCATATAAATATTTTTATTCTCCTCTTATTATTGAAATAGAGGGATCAACTGCTAAAAATAATTTTATTGATACTATTTTTTTATTAGACAAATATAAAAGTATTGTACAGTTTAAAGATAATGCCGGGCCTGTTATCGTTGGTTTTACTATTAATAATGAAAATTCGCATGTGTTTAAATTACATCTTATTGATTAATAAATTTGTTTCTTATTAGGGAAAAGTGATTTGATTTTTATTTCAATTAATGAAAATATTATTCATCGGTGGTACGGGTTTTATAAGCAGTGATGTGAGCCGACTGATAACAGAGCAAGGCTATGATTTATACCTGTTAAACAGGGGACTTCATGCAAACGAAATTGCCGGATGCAAAAAACTGGTTGCAGATATTCATAACAAAGATGAAGTACTGAAGGCTATTAAGGGTATTAAATTTGATGTTGTTGTCGACTGGATTGCTTATACAAAAAATGATATTGAGCGTGATCTTGAGCTCTTTAAGGGAAAGATTAAACAGTATATTTTCATCAGCTCAGCTTCAGCATACCAGAAACCACCTGAACATTACCTGATTACTGAATCGTCTCCCCTGCTAAATCCGTTTTGGGAATACTCAAAAAACAAAATTGAATGTGAACAACGGCTGATGAAAGCCTTTTATGAGGAAGGATTCCCTGTTACTATTGTCCGACCTTCGCTTACTTACAGCACCAATTTCCCTATTGCAATTGGCGGCTGGGGGTGTTTTACACTGGCCAACCGGATTTTAAATGGTAAGCCAATTATTGTGCATGGCGACGGAACCTCATTGTGGGTTGTAACCCATGCTGCCGATTTTGCCAGGGGTTTTACCGGGCTTATAGGTAACCCGCACGCTATAGGGCAGGCATTTCATATCACTTCCGACGAGGTGCTGACATGGAATCAGATATATCAGGCCATTGCCCATGCATTAGGCACTGAAGCAAATATAATCCATATTCCTTCCGATTTTATCATTCGGGTTTCTCCTCAATTTAAAGGCACTTTATTAGGTGATAAAAGCTGGAGTGTTGTTTTTGATAACAGCAAAATAAAAAGCTTTGTACCGGGTTTCAACGCCGGCATTCCTTTTCGCGAAGGCATTAAACGAACTGTTGAGTGGTTTAAAGCAGATGTAAAAAGGCAAATAATTAATCAAGAAGTTGATAAGGAAATGGATAGAATTATTCAAATGTATTCAGAATAGTTGTAATATAATCTCCTGTTATTCATTAAGCGGTTAAATAATTTATCCCAATTATTGCATTAGAATAATTTCTAATGCAATACGATTAAGAAAAATCAACTTTTCCGGTTTGCTGGCGCTGCACCAGAAAAGTGATTTTTCTATATCGGGAAATCCATTGGTTCACTCTTTCTGAGAGCTCCCAATGAATAATTTCCTCTAAAAACGTATCATATTTTTATTCGCCTGGATGAATTTGTTTATTATTTATATTGGTGTTTAATATATTGTTGAAACCTTTATTTTAATTGTCCTATGTTATGAAGGGAGTTAAATCATTAGCAGATGTTCCGCATAAGAAATCGGCCTAAGCAGTTTTCCCGTAAAAAACAAGGCGCAGTCAGGGCTATATAAGAAGGATATTTTAGTGCAACAAAGCTAATCGTAACCATCAATCTGTTCAAAAACACGAATGCAAGCAATACAGTCTGAGTATATCGAAAGACAAAAGTAACCAAAAGCACCTGGTTATTATTAACCGCCAACCTTGCTATCTGTTGTATTGCGCATGCCCGGCGAGCCGTAGTTTTTAGAAAAAACTGCGTCAGCCTTGACTTTTTTTGCATCCTTTTTTGTGTCAAGACAAAAAAGGATGTCGGGCATGGGGCAAAGCCCCAACAATACTTACTCCTACAAACAATAATTCCTCTAAAAAAATATTATATTTATATTGGCATATGTATTTTATTATTCATCGTACTTGGGTTAAAAAGTTGTATAAGTTGGCTTTCGGTTTTGGTTATTACGTAAAACTAATTTTTTACTAATACTTATGGTTGTATGAATTGGATAAATATTCTTTAAATGCTGTATAATCGTTTTTCATGCTAATCCATGACTCATTTTTTTCATCGAGGCCTTTCATACTTTCAGGCAAGGGAGGGTCAATGCCTAAGGTTTCAAGTATCTCGGCAGGAAATTTGGCCGGATGGGCCGTTTCAAGGCTAACGGATAGCTGAGAGGCATGAGCACTTTTAGGTGAAATCTTAAAGTACTCATGAAGTCCGGCCCATGCAACTGCCCCGTGAGGTTCCAGTAATATTCCGTGTTGCTGGTAGGCCGATTTAATTGTGGCTTTTGTGAATTCGTCACTGATGCTGACGCCTGCCAAATCATTCCTCAGCTTTCGGATATCCGGTTCTTTAACAATAATGCCTTTTTCATTCATCACTCCGCCGTATAAAGCTATAATACGGGCCAAATTACTTGGATGCCCCACGTTCATTGCACTTGAAATACAGTCTTTTGAAGGTACGATGGTATGGTATAGTCCTGTTTGTAAATAAACAGGCACTTCATCATTCTCGTTGGTGGAAACTACGAATTTTTCAACCGGGATGCCCATATGAAATGCAAGCAAACCACCCATCAGGTTGCCAAAATTACCGGATGGGACAGAAAAAATAATTTTATCGTTTTCCTGCTGTCTGAGTTTCAGGTAAGTGTAAACATAATAAAATGATTGAGGGATAAGCCTTCCGATATTTATCGAATTGGCTGACGAAAGATTCAACATGGTCAGATCGGGATCGGAGAAAGCTTTTTTAACCATTGCCTGGCAGTCATCAAACTTACCTTCAATACCTATAATCTGAATGTTTCTCCCCAGTGTTGTCATCTGTTTTCTTTGCCGTTCGGTTACTTCCTTTTCGGGGAAAAGCACAACAACTTTTATATTTTCAAGACCATAAAAGGCATTGGCAATAGCGCTGCCTGTGTCGCCCGATGTGGCTGTCAGAATCAACATATTTCTGTTTTCCTTATGCAAGAAGTACTGCATTAACCTGCCCATCATGCGGGCAGCAAAATCCTTAAATGAGGCAGTCGGCCCTTGGTCAAGCCGCAGAATAAACTTCCGGTCATATACCGGCTCAATCGGAATTTCGAAATTATATGCATCTTTTGCCATTAAACTAAGTTCAGTATCATCAATTTCACCAGTCAGAAATTTTCGCATGATGGTAAAAGCAACTTCAGCATACTCAAGGCGGGCCATATCATTAAGTTCATTTGTGCTCAGTGTTGGAATGCGTTCAGGCATATATAGTCCGCCATCAGGAGCCAGGCCTTTTAACAGAGCTTCCTTAAATGATACAACAGGTGATTTTAAATTGGTTGAATAATATAATAAGGGTGCCTTTGCCATAGTTTTTGAAAATATCGAACGGAATTACAGATTATTTAAGAATTCAAATTTAGTATTATCAAATTCTAACAGCGAAGATAGTTTTAAGTCTGAAATATCAAAACGTTTGTCTGAAAATTCCAAAGTGTCGGGTATTGTAACTACTTTCATTTGTGAAGCTTTTGCAGCAATCAATCCGTTGAAAGAGTCTTCAAATACCAGACAATGTTGTGGCCTGGTATTTAGTTTTCTTGCAGTTGTCAGATATACAGCAGGGTGGGGCTTCCCATATTTTTCTTTCTCACTTGAGCAAATCGCCCGAAAATTTTTACGCAGATTAAATTTGTTCAGGGCTGTATATATGATTATGGGAGGTGATGACGAGGCAACGGCAAGGGGTATTGATTTCTCCATAAAAAAATTAAGGACATTTATAAAACCTTCTTTCAGTTCGACTTTATTTTTAAATGCAACAACCATTTCATGAATTATTTCTTTGTAAAGCCGTGACGTGGTTTTCCCTTTCCAAGGGTATCTGGAATACCAATATGCAATTGTATCTTTTGTATCAAGTCCGGTAGTTTGCCTGCACATTTCCGTAGTCAACTGAAGCCCGACAGCTGCAAAAACTTTTTTTTCAGTTTCTTTCCATAAAGGTTCTGACTCAATGATTACACCATCGAGGTCAAATATTACGGCCTGAATCATCAGATCAATGCATTAAACATTAGCTACGCGAATGATATCAGCAAATACGCCGGCCGCGGTTACTGCAGCTCCTGCACCATACCCCCTGATTACCATAGGTTGCTCGTGATAGCGATCGGTTGTGATCAGAATAATATTATTGCTGCCTTCAAGCGGGTATGCCGGATGCATGGCATCTACCTCTATAAGTTGAACCGTTGCTTTTCCGTTATCAAGGCGGGCAACAAAACGCATTTTCCTGCCCTCTTTTTCGGTTTGCTTACGCCGTTTTTCGAACTCATCATCGTATTTTCTGACTTTTATCCAGAATTCATCCAGCGAACCTTCAAAGCATTCGTCAGGAAGAAAAGTATTGACTTTAATATCGTTGTTTTCGAAAGCATATCCGGCTTCACGCGAAAGGATAAGAAGTTTCCTTTTTACGTCAATACCGCTGAGATCAATACGTGGGTCAGGTTCGGAAAATCCTTTTTCCTTAGCCAGCCTTATTGCTTCACTCAACGGAATTGTTTCACTTATTGTGTTGAAAATAAAGTTTAATGTGCCTGACAATACAGCTTCAAGGCGAATTATCTTATCACCACTGCGGATCAGATCATTCAGCGTGCTTATTATAGGCAGGCCTGCTCCCACATTGGTTTCATAAGTAAACTTAACATTCTTTTCCTGAGCTGTCTTTTTAAGGTCTTTGTAAATTGCATATTCAGAAGAACAGGCAATTTTATTGGCAGTAACAACCGAGATAAAAGAGCTGAGAATATTTTTGTATGTGGAGGCAATAACAGGACTGGCTGTACAATCAATAAACACGCTGTTGCGCAGGTTAAGATATTTCATTTTTTGTATAAAAAGTTCAATATCAGCTCTTTCGCCTTGCTTATCCATTTCCTCCATATAATTATCCAGCGAAATTCCATCAGGGTTAATCAGCATTTTCTTTGAATTGCTGATCCCAATAATATTGATTTTTAACCGGTGATCAGCCAATAACTTGTCCTGCTGGGCATTTATTTGCTTCAGCAGGCTGCTGCCAACGGTGCCTGTCCCTACCAGAAACAGATGCAGTTCTTTATAGTGCGAAAGGAAGAAACCTTCATGAATAACATTCAGCGCCTTTCGCAGGCTCTCTTTTTTAATGACTACAGAAATATTAAGTTCTGATGAGCCTTGTGCAGTTGCAATTACACTTATACCATTCCGACCCAATGAAGTAAACAGGTTGGCAGAAATGCCGGGGGTATTTTTCATCCGTTCGCCAACAATGGCAATAATGGAAAGCTCACGCTCTACCCTTATTGAAAGCTCGTTTCTGAGTTTTATTTCGCTTTCGAATTCATTTTCAATAGCGTGAATAGCCCTTTCCGTATCAGAAGGATTTATGGCAAAAGTAATAGTATATTCTGATGAAGCTTGTGTGATTAAAATGATGTTAATGTTATTTTCAGCAAGTACGCCAAATAACCTGTATGATATACCACGCACTCCAACCATGCCCGGGCCCATAAGGGTAATAAGGTCAATTTCATCAATGGACGAAATACCTTTAATTAGTGATGTACCTGAAGATTTTGACTCTCTGCTGATAATAGTTCCCGGGGCATCAGGATTAAATGTATTTTTAATTAATACTTCAATGTTATGCTGGTAAACAGGATGAATGGTAGGGGTGTAAATGACTTCGGCGCCAAAATGCGATAGTTCCATTGCTTCAGCATAACTCAGCGAATCAATGGCCATGGCTTTTTTAACTTTTTTCGGGTCAGCTGTCATGAAACCATCCACATCTGTCCATATTTCAAGTCTGTTTACCTCAAGGGCAGCTGATATTATAGCGGCTGTATAATCTGACCCCCCTCTGCCCAGTGTGGTGATTTCACCCTTTTCATTGCTGGCAATAAAACCCGGCACTACAGCAATCTTCTTGAAATTCTTGAAAAATGATTTTATCAGTCTTGTACTTAATGTAAAGTTTACATTTGCATGAGCATACACCGAATCAGTTTTTATCAGGGCTTTCGGATCAACCATCTCGCTGTTTTCAATTAGCCTGCTGATGATATAGGCAGCCATTATTTCTCCGTAGCTCAGAACCTTTGCCTGTATTTTCGGTGTAATGTCATT
>JAJUGM010000163.1 GCA_029268165.1 Bacteroidota bacterium | reverse complement strand
TCAATGGCTGATGAGGGAATAGAAAGGAAAAGCAGGAATAAAAATACGGCGTTGCGGATTTTAACAAGCATATACTGATAACATAACATGGCTCATCATAACGATGGTTAAAAATAAAATTTTAAAAGAAAAAATACAAACGGGGTTTAAAGAATTGGTTTAAGGACAAAATTAAGTTGCTACAATAAGTATCAATCCACAAGTTTCGGGTTTTGAGATTATTCTGACGCATTCACAAACCGAGTAATAGCACTTTTTCGTGTATGCAATTGATATAAATAAACCAGCCTTTTGCCGGGAATTTTTCCCTGTTCGCCGATTTCTGGTTTATCTGGTTGAGCAAACATGTAGATTTGCATTTAGTTTCAGGTTCATTGAAAAATTAAAGAATAATTTTATGTTTTTTTAATTATGAACTAAATAAACTAATTATCTTTGCGCCCGAAAAAAATTTTTAAATATGACCTCAGAGGAACGAATTAAAAAGCAAAAGGAATTAGTGGAGGCTTTGGGAAGATTGTATGACAAAAAGGGTTTTCAGCCGGTTGCCGGTCGTGTACTTGGATTACTTTTAGTAATGGATAAAGAACAATATACATTTGATGAGATAGTGGAGGAACTGAAGATAAGTAAAAGTGCGGCCAGCAATGCATTACGTATGCTTGAAGTGGCAAATATTATTGAATATTTTACTTTGCCGGGCGAACGTAAGCGCTATTTTCAGATAAAAAAACCCGATAAATTTTCATTAATTGATGAACATAAAACCAATCTGGAGGCATCACTCAAATTTTTTCAGAATGCATGGGAACTGAAAGCAAATAAAAATTCAGAAAACAGCATACTTCTTCAAAACCTCATAAAAATGCTGAATTTCTTTCTTGATAAATTCGAGGAATTAAAAAAAGAGTATCTGGCTAAAAATTTATAGTTCTTTTAGTTATAAAATAAATAAACCAAATTTTAATAAGTAGTCACACTATGAAAGTGAAGAGGATTTTTATTGTATTGGCTTTATTGCTACCAGCGGGCATTATCAGTGCGCAGTTGCAGCAATCGTACCGTTTGACGCTCAAACAGGCCTGTGAATATGCTTTGCAGAATAACAAAAGCTTATTGAATGCCAAAGACCAGGCAGCATCATCAAGGGAGAAAATCCGGGAATCCATCGCTCAGGGTTTCCCTCAGGTCACAAGCAGTCTTGATTACATGACATATTTTAATTATGAAATGAACTTCAGCTTCGGAGGAGGTGGTGAAGCAATAGACATTAATAATCCGGTTTTTGACGAGGGTGACAGGGTAGTCCTTGGCTCCATCGGAAGCATGTTTGGTTCGTCTGAGCCTATTATCATGAAAGACCAGCTAACGGGTAATATTCAAGTATCTCAGCTTCTTTTCAGCGGCCAGTATATTGCCGGCGTTAAAGCTGCCAGAATAGCCAGACAACTGGCCGAACAGAATGTAGTAGCCAGTGAGTTTGACATAAAGGAAAATGTTACCAATACTTACTTTCTGATTCTCACAACGGAGCAGACATTAAAAATTATTTCCGAGAATCTGAATAATCTCAGTACAATTCAGCAACATACAAATAATTTATATAAAGCTGGTGTAGCAGAAGAAACAGATGTGGATCAGATAAAAATTACGGTAAGCCAGTTAAAAAACTCACAAAAGGCTCTTGAAAGAATGAACCAGCTTAATTACAACATGTTGAAATTTCAGCTTGGTCTACCTCCCGATGCAGATGTTGCGCTGGTCGACGACCTCAACAGGGTTATGGAGCTGTTTCAGGCCGGCGCAGAGGTTGGCGCAGATTATAATATAACAGGCAATATAAATTATGTTATGATGGAAACTCAGGTTCAGCTTAATAAAAAGTTGCTCAGCCTGCAGAATATGTCATACACACCAACGCTGGCTGCGTTTTACAATTATACCGAGAAGTTTATTACCACCGCATTTGATCTTACTCCAAATCATCTTGCCGGTTTCACCATGTCATTACCGATTTTCACAGGAGGCATGAGGAGGGCACAGGTAGCACAGGCCAGGATAAACCTTGAAATTGCCGAACGTAACCGCGATATGGTAAAAGACCAGCTTGAACTGCAGAAGAATCAGCTGTTGTTTAGTTATCAAAATGCATTGGAAAATTACATAACACAAAAGGAAAATGTTGCCATTGCTGAGCGTGTTTATAAAAGTATTCAGAACAAATACCAGCAGGGACTGGCTTCGAGCCTTGACCTAACTCAGGCAAACAGTAATTTTCTGAATGCCGAAAACAACTATATCTCAGCAATGCATACATTACTGCAGGCAAAAATATCACTTGATAAATTATATAACAAACTATAAAAATCGTTTTAATACTAAAAATGAAGATAATGAAAAGGCTATTGATTGTTTTAATTGCAGTTGCAATTGCTTTTGCTTCATGCAAAAAAGAGGTAAGCCAGAAAGAATCAGAATCAAACGTTGCTGACACTACGGTTTACCTTGTGAAGACATTAGAACTTAAGAAAGAAAAGGTTGCACGGAAAATTGAGTACACAGCAAACCTGCTGGCTTATGAGGAAATTCATTATGCCCCTGCTTCGCCGGGCCGCATTGAAGAAATAAATGTTGAGGTGGGCAGCAGGGTTAGAAAAGGAGATATTATTGCCCGTATGGAAAGGACACAGCTCATTCAGGCAACCGAACAGCTTCAGAATGCGCGTTCAACCTTTGAACGCATGGATACTTTGTTTAAACTGAAAAGCATATCGCAGCAACAGTATGAAGCAGCGAAGACACAATATGAAGTTATTAAGTCGAATGTAGATTTTCTCATGCGTAATACAACACTGGTATCGCCCATAAATGGTATAGTTACAGGAAAATACTTTGAAAGCGGCGAGTTATATTCCGGAGCGCCCAATACACCTGCCGGAAAGGCAGCTATTGTAACCCTCATGCAGATAAATCCGCTGAAAGCAAGAATCAATGTTTCTGAGCAATACTATCCGTTACTCAGAAAGGGTATGAAAGCGCTTGTAAAAGTTGATATTTTTCCCCAAAGGGAATTCCGTGGCGAAGTCTTCCGGGTTTATCCGACGATAAGCGCCGATACCCGAACTTTTCCCGTCGAAATTGAAATTAGCAATGCTGATGAAGCCTTACGTCCGGGTATGTTTGCCAGGGTAAACCTTGACCTTGGTGTAGCCGATGCCCTGGTGGTGCCTGCTTTGGCAATTGTTAAGCAGGAAGGAACGAACGACCGCTATGTTTTTGTGGCAAATGACGGCCATAAAGCACGCAAAATAAGAGTTGACCTTGGCAACAGATATGATGACAAAATTGAGATTATTTCAGCTGAGATAAAAGAAGGTGACCAGATTATTATTTCCGGTCAGGACAAGCTGATGGACAATTCACGCATAAGAGTTGTGCGGTGATTATTAACTAAGACAAATGATTAATTAACAGCAACTAAATAAATAAGGACATGAGTATTTACGGAAGCTCGGTTAAGAATCCTGTTACCACAATAATGGCGTTTGTGGCCATAGTTGTTTTTGGTATTTACTCACTGATTAAATTACCCATTGATTTTTATCCCGAGATGGAATATCCGGCTATCATGGTTTTTACCAGTTATTATGGCGCCAACGCCGCTGATGTTGAAAGGAATGTTTCGGAGGTACTGGAGGGCGGATTTAATACCGTAAGCAATATAAAACAGGTATATTCTACATCAAGGGATAATGTTTCAATCGTAACGCTTGAATTTGAATATGGTACTGACCTGGACGGTGCAGCTAACGATGTGCGGGACGCTTTGTCAATGTATTCATCATACCTGCCGGAAGATGCTGAGGACCCAATAATATTTAAGTTCAGCACCAACATGATGCCTATCCTCTTTTTTGCAGTTACTGCTGAAGAGAGTTATGCAGGCATTGAAAATCAGTTAAAGGAAAAAATTGTCAATCCCCTCAACCGTATTGAAGGCATCGGGAACATAAGCCTTATTGGCGTACCCAAACGCGAAATAAGTGTCAATATTGATCCCCGGAGGTTAGAGGCTTATAACCTGACCATTGAGCAAATAGGTGCAGTAATAAGGGCTGAAAACCTGAATATGCCTTCAGGAAACCTCGATATGGGGGCTATGAGTTACCCCTTGCGCATACAGGGAGAATTCGAAGAAAGCGACCAGATAAAAGATATAGTGATTGGCAATTTCCAGGGTAAAACTATCAGGTTAAAAGATGTTGCAATGGTCAATGACTCCATTAAGGAAATGAACATTGACGAGAAGATAAACGGCAAGCCGGGTATTAGAATGCTGATTCAGAAACAATCAGGTGCCAACACGGTGAAAATTGCCCGTAAGGTTAAGAAACAACTGGCTGAACTCCAAAAAAGCTTACCGGCCGATGTAAAAATCATGACCATATTTGATACGAGTGATTTTATTACCCATTCCATTAACAATCTGTCTGAAACTCTTTTATATGCTTTTATTTTTGTAGTACTTGTGATATTGTTTTTCCTGGGCAGGTTAAGGGCTACATTTATAATTATTCTTACGATACCGGTTTCGTTGATTGCAGCATTCATTTACCTCAATGTTTCGCACAATACAATAAATATCATCTCCTTATCGGCGCTTTCTATTGCCATTGGTATGGTGGTAGACGATGCCATTGTAGTATTGGAAAATATCACCAAACATATTGAGCGGGGGAGCACGCCTCGTGAAGCATCCATATATGCAACCAACGAAGTGTGGCTTGCGGTTATAGCCACCACGCTTACCGTTGTTGCCGTGTTTTTCCCTATGACCATGGTTTCAGGTATGACAGGTGTGATGTTTCATCAGCTGGGCTGGATTGTTACAATAACCATTTCAGCCTCTGCGCTGGCAGCTATCAGTCTAACCCCTATGCTTAGCTCAAAGCTTCTGGTATTGCAATCGAAAAGAAAGAAACCCGGACGATTTAGTCATGAAAGAATTATCCTTCCTTGGCTTAACAGGCTTGATGAATTTTATGTAAAAACCCTTAACTGGAGCCTGCATCACAGGAAAACGGTTGTATTCAGTGCTGTCGTTATTATTGTTGTATCTATTTTTCTGGCAGTCCTGTTTATAAAATCTGAATTCATCCCGCAGACAGATCAGGGTCAGGTTTCGGCGGAGATTGAACTGCAGGCGGGGATAAGGGTTGATGAAACAGTGAAAATTGCCCGGAAAATAGATGCATTTATCGAAAGGGAGATTCCTGAAAAAACTTTGGTATCAACCTCTGCAGGGTCAGACGATGAAGCCGGTTTCACAGCATTATTTCAGAAATCAGGTTCGCATGTTATAAATGTAACTTTAGCCCTTGTTACAGCTTCAGAAAGGAAACGCACGGATGTTGAAATTGCTGAGAAACTACGCAATTACCTTTCTACTTTTCCTGAAATTGTTAAGTTTAACGTTACTACGGGAGATGGCGGAATGACCATGTCGAGTAATACGGTGGATGTTGAAATATACGGGTATGATATCAATAAAACCACAGCACTGGCAAATGAAGTGGCAGAAAAAGTCAAGAAAATACCAGGCGCAAGAAATGTATTGATCAGCCGTGAAAAGTCGAAACCCGAGCTAAGAATTATACTTGACAGAGATAAAATGTCGGCTAACGGTCTGAATACTGCAACCGTTTCCACCATTGTGCGCAACAGGGTAGTAGGACTTACATCGTCGCAGTTTCGTGAATCGGGCAACGAATATAACATTGTTGTAAGGTTTGATGAGAATTTTCGTAATTCAGTAACCGATATTGAAAATATAGCCATACCAACGGCTACAGGCTTTGTCAGGCTTTCAGAAATCGGGAAAATAGAAGAACACTGGTCGCCCTCCAACATTGACAGAAAAAGGCGTGAGAGAGTTGTCACCGTGTCAACAACGCCATACAGAGTGCCAATGGGTGAGATGGCTGCACAAATAAAAGCTGCCATTGCTGATTTGGATATTCCCGAAGGATTGATGGTTCAGGTCGGAGGGTCATATGAAGACCTTGCAGAATCGTTTACCGACCTTGGTATGCTTCTGCTGGTTAGCCTTATTCTTGTTTATATTGTTATGGCTTCGCAGTTTGAATCGCTTAAAATGCCTCTGATCATCATGATGTCAATACCCTTTTCATTTACAGGAGTTATTCTTGCCCTGCTTATCACTAATACATCACTCAGCATCATAGCAGCTCTCGGAGCCGTAATGCTTGTTGGTATTGTTGTAAAAAACGCTATTGTACTGGTTGACTTTACTAACCTTATGCGCGACAGAGAATATGAACTTGATGAAGCTATTATGCGTGCAGGCCGGTCGCGTCTGCGTCCTGTGTTAATGACCACTGCAACAACCATTCTGGGTATGTTACCACTTGCACTAAGTACGGGCGAAGGGGCTGAAGTATGGAGACCTATGGGTATTTCAGTCATTGGCGGATTAACATTTTCAACCATAGTTACCCTTATTATTGTACCTGTAGTGTACAGAATTGTTATCAGAAGGGCCGAACGACGCCAGCAAAAAGAAACAGAAGAACTAGAATTTATGGAATAAAATACATGAGTAACTATGAAAGCAGTAATGATTATATACAATCAGGCATTAACCGAAAAGGTAGAATATATGTTTGAAAAACTCAACATCAGAGGATTCACCCGCTGGCCCGAGGTGATGGGAACAGGCACCCATGATGGGGAACCGCGAATGGGAACCCATACATGGCCCGAAATCAATTCGGCCACACTTACCATTGTGAATGATGAAATGGTGGATGTGCTGCTTGATAAAATCAAAAAGCTTGATGCCATTAACCATGAAGTAGGCATCCGGGCATTTGTATGGAATGTTGAGAAAACTGTTTAATACTTTCAGTGTTATAAGTAAATATTATTTAGGTTTTTCCTGATTTAGAAAAATCACTTTTCTGGTGCAGCGCCAGCAAACCGGAAAAGTTGATTTTTCTTAATCGCATTGCATTAGAAATTTTTATAATGCAATAATTGGGTTAAAAGAGAGTCGTAATTAAGAATTTATTAATTGCGATCTCTTTTTTTGGACTCACATAAGAAGTATTCCGGGATATTTAACCCGAATTTGTCATTAGCCTTATTTTTTTAATGATCGCTATTAGAAAAATTTGTTGTTCTATCATTGAAACCCCCATCCCGAGATCTCAGGACAAATAATCATGCAGATAATCCAGAGCTTTTGGGATGGGGTTACCTTAGATCTTAATAAACAAAAAAACATTTTCTAAGGAATATTAATGTTTTGCAATGAC
>JAJUGM010000162.1 GCA_029268165.1 Bacteroidota bacterium | reverse complement strand
CTCTGCACTGATGTCGGGCATAATTATCAAGATGGGCATTTACGGTATTCTGAGAATATCTTCTTTCCTGACTGAGAATTCACTGGTCATTGGAATCGTTGTATTGCTGTTCTCGTCAGTAACCGGGCTTTATGGCGTTATGCATGCTATCCTGCAACATGACATAAAAAGGCTCCTTGCTTTCCACAGCATTGAAAACATAGGCATTATCGGTATGGGTATTGGCGCGGGTATCATCGGGAAAAGCACTAGTAATGACGCACTCGCTTTTATGGGATTCGGAGGGGCGATATTACATACCATAAATCATGCCTTGTTCAAATCGCTTTTGTTTTACGGTGCAGGAGCTGTTGTTAAGGCCACCCATACCCGGAATATGGAAGATATGGGGGGGCTTATAAAGAAAATGCCCCGCACAGGCATATTATTTCTCATAGGCTCGCTTGCTATCTGCGGATTACCGCCATTCAATGGTTTTATATCTGAATTCCTCGTTTATTCAGGTTTGTTTCATTCATTGCACAGTCAGTCATTGCCTGTCATCATTACCTCGTTGCTTGCCATACTATCGCTTGCCCTTATTGGCGGTTTTGCTGTCTTTTGCTTTACCAAAGTATTCGGTATCGTATTTCTGGGGTCTCCACGTTCAGAACACGCAGTAATAGAGCCCCAAAACAGTGTACTCATGAATATTGGCCAGATGTTGCCTGCTTTCTTCATCATAACAATCGGATTACTGCCTTCCCTGTTTGTAAAATATGTTTATACTGCCGTTAAACAGGTTTATGCAGTCAATGCAATTGATGCAACATCACTGGAAATTATGCAGTATATATCAGCAGGGGCATTCTTTTTTATACTTCTTGCAGCTTCACTTATTGGATTGCGATACACTTTGCTTAAATCACGTGCTTTTAAAACAGGCCCTACATGGGGATGCGGCTATGATGCACTTACGCCAAAACATCAATATACTGCCACATCTTACACTCAGGAATATCAGAAACTCTACGGACCTATGCTGGGAATACGTTACAGACGATACAAAATACCTGGCAATGAAATTTTTCCTGCTGCCCGTCATGTTGCAACACATATTTCTGAAAAAATCAGTATGCTGTTCTCCTGGCTTTTTGTCAAAACAGCCTGCCTGTTCAGAAAGACCGCTGTGCTGCAGACTGGACATCTTCAGCATTATGCACTCTATCTGTTATTATATCTGGTATTATTACTTTTATTAACCATTTTTAATATAATCTAACCGGTTCATGTCTGTTCTAATAATCATCATAACAGCATTCTTTTTCCCCGGAATCATCGGGCGCACACGTAGTGTTTTGTCGGGGCGAAAGGGGCCCGGCCTTTTGCAACCGTGGAAAAATGTCTGGGTATTACTTAACAAATCAGCAGTAATCAGTTCATCCGGAAGCCTCATCAGCCATATTGCTCCGTCGGTAATTCTTGCTTCAGTGCTGGCTTCATCAGTATTTATCCCTGTTCCCGGATTTACACCTCTGTTGTCATTCAGGGGAGATTTTCTTCTTTTTGCATATCTGCTTGCTATTGGCCGTTTTTTTATCATTATCAATGCCTTTGATGCAGGCAGCAGTTTTCAGGGTATGGGCGCTGCACGTGAAGCATTGTTTGGATTGCTCATCGAACCGGCATTCTTTCTTCTGATTTCATCGGTTTCTATTTTAACCGGAGGTATTTCATTCAATGAATTTTACCGGTCACTTGCCATGAGCCAGTCGCTGCCGCTTATTGCGTTATCATCAACATTTATCATAATCTGCATCGCCCTGATAGAAAACAGCAGGGTACCCATTGATGACCCCAAAACGCATCTTGAGCTGACCATGATTCACGAGGTGATGGTTCTTGATGTTTCAGGCCCCGACCTTGCTTTTATTCATATAGCCAATTACCTCAAATTTGCCATCTGGGGAACCTTCATTTCATTTTTTGCTATTCCGGCAGGCATTGACTTATGGCTGAAAATAGCCATTTTCGCAGCCATTCAGTTTTCTTTTGCCATAATCATCGGATTCATTGAGTCATTTAAAGCAAGGTTTCGCATGGAGCGGAATTCACATTTTATCATCACTGTATCAGCTGTTGCCATGGTTATTTTTATTATTATTTTGTTTTCTTAACATATTGATTGATAATATATTATGGACATTAAAATAATCATAAGCGTATTGTTTGGGTTTTCACTGATATACCTGGCTTATACCGAGCGTTTTAAAAGTTATATTGCCTTACTTGCCTTTCAGGGTGTGCTTATGTTCAGCTTTACCCTTGCCGAGGTTATTAAAACCACAGCCATAGAGTTTATTATCTTATTATTTGAAACACTTATATTTAAATCAATAATTATTCCGATATTGCTTAGCCGTATTCTTAAAGTTACCAATATTTCACGTGTCCACAAACATGCGCTGCCGGCAAGTTACAACATTCTGTTCAGCCTCATTGCCCTGTTTGCATCTATTACTGCTGTAAGTGTTATGCATATTAATGAAAGTGCAAAAATCTACATGATTACATCATTTTTTGCCCTGTTTACAGGGTTGATTCTTATAATTACACACCGGCTTATGTTTTCTCATCTTGTAGGCTTTCTTGTGATTGAAAATGCAGCCATTCTGTTTTCCTATTCGCTTACCAACCGTTTCCCGCTGCTTATTAATATAGGCATTACGCTTGATATACTCATCACCGTGCTCATACTGGGCATGCTGCTTACCCGGGTCGGCTCGAGATATGGAGACCTTAAAGTTGATCGTTTGTCATCACTCAGAGATTAATTTATGATTGTGCCGCTTACATATTTCATTATCTCAGTATTGCTGATTGCACTGCTTAATATTTTTCCTTCAAAAAGGATATTTAAAGCAGGTAGCCTGATTTATATGGCGATTCATGGCCTGTTAGCATCATTTGCCTTAATGAATAAGGGTGTAACCATTTTAAGTTTTTTTACTTTCGATGCGCTGGCTGTACTTTTTATTCTGTTATCAGCATTAACCGGATTCGTCGCTGTTATTCACAGTTTCAGCTATATGACCGACGAAACCGTGCCTGCCCAGAATCGGTTTTACTCAGGTATAATCGGGCTCCTCTTTGCTGCAAATGGCGTTTACCTTGCCAATCATGCTGTTATTACATGGATTTTCATTGAAGCCACTACCATTGCAGTAACCATTCTGATTTATCACCACCGGCATAGCAATGCGCTTGAAGCCGCTTGGAAATATGTATTTATCAGTTCCACCGGAATAGCTCTTGCCTATATCGGAATTCTCTTTGTCGGCGGCAACATCAGCAGTGAATCAGGCAGTTCCATTCTGTTTTACAAAAATATGGCACAGTCAATTATAACTGCCGATCCGCTGTGGCTTAAATTGTCATTTCTGTTTATATTGCTGGGATACAGCGCTAAACTCGAAACTTTCCCGCTTTATACCATCAGCATTGATGCCAATTACGCCGCTCCTGCAAGTGCAAGTGCACTGATGGCCACTGTGCTCGTAAATGCAGGTTTTACAGCCATATACCGGATTTATGCAGCCTTCTCAGCACATGCAATTATTATCTGGATGAATCATGTGCTCGTTTTTACAGGCATTATTTCTGTGTTCATAGCCACTGCCTACATGTTAAAAGTCAAAAACCTGAAAAGGCTTCTGGGATACAGCACGCTCGAAATCATGGGACTTGTATTGATCGGAATGGGACAAGGTAAATCATGGCATTATGCACCTTTTCTGTTGCTTGTGATGAACTCCCTGGTGAAGTCAGTCCTGTTCCTGCAAACAGGGTACCTGCATAAAATTACGGGAACATATAACATTTTTAAAAACAAAAACTATTTAGAAATCAATAAGTGGGGCGCGCTAATTCTTTTGACCGGCTTTATTTTTATTGCTGCAATTCCTCCGTCGGGATACTTTATTGCAGAACTGAATCTGTTTAAAGGCCTGCTTATACAGAAAAAGTATATTATTTTCGCAATTGTAACGATAATGGTTTCACTTTTGCTTTTTGGCTTATTCTCCAGAATTTTTTCTATTCTTTTCTCATCCGGGGAAAATCCGCAACCCGTAAAACAAAATATCTGGCTGTTTCTGCTTCAGCTTTCCATGCTCCTTATCTCCATGTTATATTGCTTTTATCAGATTCCATATATTGAAAACCTTATTGCTGACCTGTTAAAATAAAATTACATGGAAAATGCTTTAATCAATACAAATCCCGGAGCCATTGCATTAAATGAAATTCCTGTTGTTGATTATAATGAGTTTTATGACCGCTGTCGTTCTCTTTTGCAGCACGAACAGAACCATTGCCTTAATTATTTCGGATGGCCCGACGGTAAAAAAATCAGATATTTTTGTCTGATAGCCGATGACAAACAGCATAGCATTTATGTGTTGTCACATGTGCAACCGGCAGGGAAAACCATACAGCTTAAAGCCCTGAGTGCTGAAATTACTGCTATGCAGGTTTTCGAAAGGGAAATTCATGAAAAATATGGTGTTGATTTCACCGGTCATCCATGGCTGAAACCCCTTCGGTATGCCTTTAACCGGTATGACAGAAGCAAGACTCCGACTACATATCCGTTCTATTCTATTGCCTCTGAGGAATTGCATCAGGTGGGCGTTGGCCCTGTGCATGCCGGAATAATTGAACCCGGCCATTTCAGGTTTATCTGTAACGGTGAAAATATCCTGCATCTGGAGATACAACTGGGTTACCAGCACCGGGGCATCGAAAATCTTTTTGTTCAGCACAAAGCCTTATTGCAGCAGGCTGTTTTGGCCGAACAAATTGCCGGAGATACTACCATAGGGCATTCTGTAGCGTATGCCGGTATAGCAGAAACACTTACACATTTTGCCGAACCTGCCCCACTGGGTATTATCCGAAGTATTGCTCTCGAAATGGAACGTATAGCCATTCATATAGGCGATACAGCAGCGCTCTGCACCGACATAGCTTACCAGTTGGGACAAATATCACTTGAACCCCTGCGTACCACTGTCATCAACACTATGCTCGAATGGTGCGGCAACCGGTTTGGCAAAGGATTTATCAGGCCTGCCGGATCACATTATTATCCCGACAAAAAATTTCTTACCCTTTTACGAAGCAATCTTAACGATATTTCAGAACGATTTACCGAAATTACTGCCCGCATCTATTCTTTGCCGGGTGTGCTGGCCCGGTTTGAAGAATGCGGCATGGTATCAAACGAACAGGTCAGGCAGATAGGAGCTGTGGGTATGGCAGCCCGTATGTCGGGACTGGCCCGCGACATACGCATCAGTCATCCTTCAATGGCATACAAAGACACTATTATTTCATCAGTTACATTTGACAGCGGTGATGTGCTTGCCAGGGGATTGCTGCGAAAAGCAGAAGTGATTGAGTCAATCAATTATATTTTCAGGCTCATTGATCAATATAACAGTTTAACTGATAACAAGAATTTACCTGAACCTGATTTTAACCTCTCTTTTCGCCAAAACATGCTTGCTATAGGCCTTGCTGAAGGCTGGCGCGGTGAAATCTGCCATACTGCTATTACTGATGATAACGGGAATATCATTCATTACAAAATAAAAGACCCTTCACTGCACAACTGGATGGCACTTGCACTTGCAGTCAGGAAAGAGGAAATATCGAACTTCCCGGTAAATAATAAGAGTTTTAACCTGTCATACTGCGGATTTGATTTGTAAAAGCTATGTTAAGAGAATTCAAAATATTACGCCGGCACGGAATTCAGTATATTCCTGATCTCAGAAACGCAAAGGTTTCAGATAACCTCACGGGTCGTCCGGTAATTGACAAAGCAATCACAGCTGAAGAAGCCGATATGGTTAAAAAAGTCTGTCCGGCAGGTGCCATTAATGCCTCACCCTTCAGTATTGATATGGGCAAATGCCTTTTCTGCAAAGAATGCAGCTTTATGTTACCCAACAGAATAAGGTTTACAAATGATTATAAACTGGCATCAAACCGGCGCGAAAATCTGATAATAAGGGCAGGCGAAGATAAACCTGTTCAGTTCAGCCATCATTCAGTAAGACCCGAAATACGCAGATTATTCAGGCATGCCCTGAAACTCAGGCAGGTATCGGCCGGAGGAGATAATTCATGTGAAATGGAGCTCAATGCAGCCGGTAATGTTAATTTTGATATGGGCCGCTACGGAATTGAATTTGTTGCTTCGCCCCGCCATGCCGATGGAATAGTAATTACCGGACCGGTGTCAGAAAATATGGCCAAAGCACTCAAAATGACTTATGATGCCATTCCCGAACCTAAAATCATCATTCTCGCCGGTGTTGACGCCATCAGGGGAGGTATGTTCAAAAACAGTAAGGCCATCAACAGGGAATTTCTGGCCCTGCATCGGGCTGACCTTTACGTACCCGGTAACCCCGTGCACCCGCTTACCTTTATCAACGGAGTGCTCGATCTGATTGGGGTAAAATAAAAAATCGCAATACCATATTGCCATGTTTGTTCAGACAGGTCTCACAACGAACCCTCCGCTGCAGGAAGAGTGAAGAAAAAAGTACTGCCTTTTCCTGGCGTGCTTTCAGCCCATATTTTCCCATTGTTTTTATGAACGAATTCATGGCAAATTAATAATCCAAGCCCCGTTCCCGGTTCACCCGATGTACCCTGCCTTGAAACAGGCCTGTTCGTTTTAAAAAGACTGTTAAGTATTTGCCTGTCCATACCTATACCTGTATCCTGTACTGACACCATTTTCATTGTACCTGAATCCTCTACAATTATTCTGATTAAACCACCTTCAGGAGTAAATTTAATAGCATTCGAGATTAAATTGCGGAAAACTGTTTCAATCATATTTTTATCAGCATATACTCTTGTGTCTCCATGATACTTTTCTTCAAGTGTGATTTTCTTACGTGCACATTGTTCATTAAACAGTACTTTGTTGTTACTTATGACTTCACTAAGTTCAAAACTACCTGGGTTAAATGCTATATGACTTAACTGTGCCCTTGACCAGTGCAAGAGGTTTTCAAGCAAATTAAAAAAATTCTCCGATGAATTATTAATAACCTGTATAAACTCTTTTCTCTCCGCATCACCCATTTCATCATAATTTCGGACCATCAGGTCAGTTAGCCCCAGAATGCCCTGAAACGGCCCTTTAAGATCATGGGCTATTACAGAAAATAATCTGTCTTTCATAGCATTAAGGTTCTGCAGCATTTCTTTTTGCTTAAGCAGTTCCTCCTTTTGTTTTTTTAGCTTTTTCGCCTGATTGCTTATTTGCCTTTTCTGCTCTTCAAGTAATGTGTTCTTAGTCAGCAACTCTTCAGCATTCCTTCTAAGCAATTCATT
>JAJUGM010000161.1 GCA_029268165.1 Bacteroidota bacterium | reverse complement strand
GGGCTGCGGCGTGTGCGCCTTAGAATGCCCCACCGGCGCCATCTGCATGGAAAAGGAGGAGTAGCCGTATGAAAGCAGCACAAGTTATCATGGATACTGGTGCCCATGCCGCCGCGCTGGCAGTAAAAAGCGCCCGGGTCGATGTGATACCCGGCTACCCCATCACTCCCCAGACCAGTATTATGGAAGCGTTGGCCGCTATGGTTGAAAATGGCGAGCTGAACGCCCGCTTTATTCCGGTAGAAGGCGAACACAGCGCCATGGCTGCTGCCGTAGCCGCTTCCGCTGCCGGCGCCCGCGTTTTTACAGCCACCTCCGCCAACGGCCTTTTGTATATGCACGAAGTTTTACATATGGCTTCCGGTGGACGTTTGCCGGTCGTAATGTGCAACGTTAACCGCGGTATTTTTGCCCCCTGGACTCTGTGGGCCGATCATCAGGACTCATTTTCTCAGCGCGATACCGGCTGGATCCAATATCACTGCTCCTCCAATCAGGAGGTGTTCAACACCATTTTGCAGGCTTTCCGGGTGGCTGAACAGATCAATATCCCTGTAATGGTCAATTTTGACGGCTTTTCGATCTCCCATTGTCTGATGCCCCTCACCCTGCCGCCACAAGAAGAAATTGACCATTTTCTCCCCCCGCATGAACCGGAATGGCGGCTCGACCCAGTTCATCCCTCTTCCTTCAGCAATGTAACCAATGCTGCTGAATACGCCCCCTTCCGCCAGATGCTGTCCGATGATATCATGGCATCCATCCCGCTGGTAAAGCAGGCGGCGCAGGAATATAAAGAAATAACCGGAATGTGGGATGGTGACACCATCGACACCTATCGTCTGGAAGATGCCGAAGTGGTAGCCTTTGCTGTCAACAGTATGGCGGCAGAATTAAGGCTTTCCATCGATATTCTTCGCGAACAGGGTATCAAAGCCGGACTGCTCAGACCGCGTCTGTATGTGCCCTTCCCAGTCGAGGATACCATCAAGGCACTGCCGCAAAATGCGCAGGTGATGGTACTGGATCGCAACTATAACTTCGGCCACCCAGGCGGCATTTTGGCTGCAGAGCTGAAAAGCGTGCTCTTCGGCCGACGCAATGACATCACAGTGAAGAACCGGGTGATAGGCATTGGCGGCATCGATTTGACCCGCCGCTTCATGGCCGCCGAAATTCGCGCCATGATGGATGATTAGAAAGTATAAACCTGAAAGGAATAGATGAGATATGGCTACCAGTATTAAAAAATTGCCGGATATTGAGCAGGTTTTGAGCGGTAACGGGGCCTGCGGCGGCTGCTCCGCCACAATGGCCCTGCGTATTGTGGGTAAGGCTTTGGGTCAAAACGCGATCATGCTGCTGACGCCCTCCTGCTCGGTAGCCAGCATGGGCATGACCCCCAAGTTGGGCTACAACTGGCCGTGCATTAATATTACCTTTGCGTCCGCTGGCTCTTCGGCTTCCGGCATTACCCACGCGGTTGAGATCATGCAGGAAAAGGGCCGCCTGCAAGGCGAGCTGCCTACTGTATTCAGTTGGGTGGGTGACGGCGGCACCTATGACATTGGTTTTCAGGCCTTATCAGCCGCAGCCGAGCGAAATGACAATCTCATTCACTTCTGCTATAACAATGAAGCCTACAGTAACACCGGCGTACAGCGCAGCGGTGCTACCCCGCGGGGCAGCTTCACTACCACAACCCCCACCGGCAAGCGACAGCCCAAGAAAAACATGGCCCTGCTGATGCTGGAGCACAATATTCCTTACGTGGCGACCGCCACCGTGGCTTACCCCGGAGACCTGTACGACAAGGTGGTAAAAGCAAAAAATATCCGCGGTATGAAATACATCGAGATTCTGGCTCCCTGCTATTTAGGCTGGCAATTCGATATGGCTGAAACCGTTCAGCAGAGTCGTATGGCTGTGCGCAGCGGTGCCTGGCTGTTATGGGAAGCGGAAAATGGCAGGATCAGCTTTAATAACCCCAGCTCACATATCATCAGCGGCAAAAAAGACCCTGCTCCGGTGGATGAATACTTAATGAAGCAGGGTCGATTCAACCGCCTGCTTAAAGGCCCTGACGCAGCGCATCGCATCGCCGAAATTCAGGGTGACATCGATCACGAGATTGCTTTTATGCGGGAACGGGCAAAGATTACATACTAACCGTCCATGACAACTGGCCACAACCATGTATGAAATTTAGTGCCTGACATTGTGTCATCCTGAGCGGAATCGAAGGATCTTTCTCACTTCATCAGTAAGTTCAGGGTAAGATCCTTTACTATGTTCAGGATGACACGGACGCTCTGTTCAGTATGATATCAAGTCATTTTCTTACCCAATACCTTCATAATTGACAGTTAACGAAATATATATCAGCTGCCACTATTTTCTCGTTTTTCATAACTCATGCATAGCGTCTCGTCTTCTGCTTTGCCACTTGAAACATTGCTGCAAGCGCCCACCTGGATACTTAAAAGCGTACATTTACTGTCATTGAAATGCTTGCAGCTTTTGACGTTACAACCGATGGCCTGAATCCCAGTAAGTTCACTCATTCAAAAGCCTCCTAATCATTTTCTATAGTTTGCGGGCTTTCTTATAATTTATTCTTGTTGTTCAGAGATACATGAATAAACCAGAGGATCAGGTTAAAAATATGAACAGTATTCAGATGAAAGGAGGTGTCTATACGGACGACAATAAGAGATCAGGCAGTAAAGATGTCGCATCACCAATGAACCCTGATCATCAGAATCAAAGCAAGAGTGGCAGAAATAATGTTAAACAGAAGAAGTCCAAATAGGAAAGGGCCTGCAGGGCCCTTTCTCATTTACACACAAAAAGTCCCCCCGGGTGGTTAAGCCCGGGAGGCATATCCAAATGATTCAACAAGGTGTTTATTTTTTTCATTGATTGACCCGTTCATTGTAAATAAATTGTCAGCTTCTCTCTGAAGACCAAAAAGCTTCAAGTATTTTCTCCATAATTTCTTTATTCTTTATGTTTTTGTATGAATGCCAGTGATCAGGAAATAGTTTTAAATAATTCTTGTGCGTATACCGTTCATCAACTAATAGTACTGCTCCCGTATCGCTTTCACTTCTGATAACCCTGCCTGCGGCTTGCAGCACCTTGTTCATACCAGGATACATGTAGGCATATTCATATCCCATGCCGTTTGTAGCGGCAAAATAATCTCTGATGATATTTCGCTCAATACTCAGCTGGGGAAGCCCGACACTCACAATAACCGTACCAATCAGTCTGCTTCCTTTCAGGTCTATGCCTTCTGAAAATATTCCGCCGAGTACACAGAACGCTGCATAGGTTTCCTCAGGATTTTCATTAAAACAGGATAGAAAATCTTCCCGTTGTTCTTCGGATAGAGCGGTTCCCTGTTTTACTGTTGTAATATCGGGAAAGGCCAGGGTAAATTCTTCAAAAACATCATTCATATATTTATAGGAAGGAAAATAGATAATGTAATTTCCCGTTTTTTGTGAAACAAAAGAACCAATAAGCTCGGTGATCTTCTGTTTGCTTTGTTCGCGGTCCTTATATTTTGTAGAAACAATACCAGCAGTCATCACACAAAGACTCCGGTCGTCAAATGGAGAATGAAGAGACAACATTTTATCTTCTTTTCCTCCGCCGAGTAACTCGCGAAAATAGACTAAGGGTGAGAGTGTGGCTGAAAAGAAAATTGCTGAGCTTCCCCTCTCTAATGCTTCTTTCAAAAGAAACGACGGATCCAGGCAAAACAACTTCAGCGTCACCTCGTCCCGCGTTGATTCAACGAATGTTACATATCTTTCATCATAAAATTCAGATATTGTCATAAAACCCAGCGCTTCAAAATAAAGCTGAAGAAAATTGTTGTCTTCGCTTAACTCCCTGTTTTCCTTTAGCATCAATTCGCAGATTGAGGTATATTTATCGATAAGATGAATGAATTCCTCAGGCTTCTCACTCGTGATCAAATATCTCTGCTCACCGCAATCTTTACGCAAATCAATCATAAATTTATTGATCCTGGTCAGGATTTTATCCAGGGCCTTATTCCTGCCCTTATATTCTTTTTTCACTTTATAAAATGCTGTTTTTAACAACTGGGATGAAAACATTTCCCTCGAACGATCGATCAAATTATGTGCTTCATCAATCAGGAAAACATAATCTCCGCTGCTGTCCGCAAAAAATCGCCGAAGGTAAGCTCTGGGGTCAAAAACATAGTTATAGTCGCAAATAATGCAATCCGCCAGAAGCGACAGGTCCAGAGAAAGTTCAAAAGGGCAGACTGTATGCTTTTTTGCATATTTTTCAATGACTGTTCTTGAAAGTTCATCACATTCTTTAGCGGCTTCTAAAATTGCATCATTAATCCGGTCGTAATGCCCTTTGGCATACGCACAGTACTCGGGGTGGCATGCGGGCTTTTCACAAAAGCATATTTTTTCTTTGGCGGTAAGGGTCAGTGTTTTCATTTTAAGTCCGCCTAAGCGCATTTTATCAATGGCTTCCTCAGCGACCTGGCGGGTAATTGTTTTGGCAGTAAGGTAAAATATTTTAGAAGTTTTCCCCTCCCCCATCGCTTTGATGGCGGGAAACAGTACGGATATCGTTTTCCCGGTACCTGTAGGCGCCTGTGCAAATAGCTTTTTTCCCTTGGCAATCGTTTTATAAGTATCTACTGCAAGTTCCCTCTGCCCTTTGCGATAAACCGGGAAAGGAAACTGAAGCATCTTGATTGAATGGTCCCGAACCTTTTCCCACTCAGATGAAAAGCTCGCCCATACCGAATACTTCTCAATAAGATCACTTATGAAATCTTTAAGTTCATCGATCCCCAAAATACGATTAAAATACCTGGTTTCATCGGTTTCCAGATTAAAATAGGTCAATTGAACCGATATTTCCTGTAAATCGTTCTGAACAGCAAAAATATAGGCGTAGCATTTTGCCTGGGCCCAATGAGCAGTACTGAAATCTTCATGAATTAAATGCATAGGCAGGACGGTTGTCTTTATTTCATCAATTGTATAGCTGCCTTTGCAGCGAAAAATACCGTCAGCCCGGCCTTCCAGCATGTAATCCACACCGTTGAAATGATATGCTTCAGACAGGAAAACCTCACTTTGATAATCCTCATATCGTTCACGGTTGTTCTTCTGCAGGATACGATGCGCTTTCGCCCCTTCAAGCATTCTGTCAGTGGAAACATATCTGCTGTCTATGTCTCCGCAGCGCATGATTAATTCAACCAACTGCCGTATTGCAAGTTTAATCATCGTTTTTATCTCCCAGCAAAAAGTAGGAAAGGTAATTATATAATAAGGAAGGGTTCAAATCCTTTATATAATTTCGGCTGTTATCAAGTCAATGGTAGTGTAACGCTTTTTTTCCGGTTATATAAATTCCAGCGGATTGAAATCCCTGGAGAAGCTCTTTACGCCGTAGGGACCAAAAGAGGCTGAAATGTTATCTCATCTTCGTTTCAATGACACCTTATCCATATTTAGGATGAAGCACTTTTGAAAAAGAATATATGTTCTATTATGATAGGATCAGTTTCTTATTTCCGTCAAGTGATGGTATAAAAATAGTATAGGGCTATGATCAAACATAGCCCTAAAAAATGTCCATGGATTCACTGGGACCTGAAAAAGTTTGGCTGCGTGAATACCCCTGAGCAGTTTTTGCTTATTCAGTGGCCTCGGATTCAATTTATCCTTTTCTTTACTTCAGTAAAGCCTTGTGATATGTCTTCTTGCCTTTGCGTATTTTGATACCGTTTTTCAATTGTTCTGCAGGGATAATCCAATCAATGGATTCAACTTTCACATCATCAACAAATACACCACCCTGCTGAATCAGGCGTCTTGTTTCACTCCTGGAAGGTGTCAAACCACATGCTATCATCAAATCTATAATATTAATGACACCATCAGTCAGCTGACCGGCATCAATTTCAGTTGTCGGCATATCGGAATCATCCGTTCCGCCTGCGAAGAGAGCATGAGCAGCGTTCTGAGCCTTCTCTGCTTCCTCTTCTCCATGAACCAGCTTGGTCAGTTCATATGCCAGTATTTCTTTGGCTTCATTCAGCTGACTGCCTTCCCAACTATCCATTTTGTCAATTTGCTCAAGCGGCAGGAAAGTAAGCATGCGGATACACTTGAGAACATCATCATCACCAATATTGCGCCAATACTGAAAGAATTCAAACGGTGACGTTTTGTTGGGGTCAAGCCAGACAGCACCCTTCGCAGTTTTTCCCATCTTATTTCCTTCGGAGTTCAACAGCAATGTAATTGTCATGGCATATGCATCCTTGCCTAACTTGCGGCGAATCAGCTCCGTACCGCCCAGCATATTGGACCACTGGTCATTGCCGCCAAACTGCATATTACAGCCGTAATGCTGAAACAGGTGATAGAAGTCGTAGGATTGCATAATCATATAGTTAAATTCCAGAAAAGTCAGGCCCTTTTCCATTCGTTGCTTATAACATTCAGCACGCAGCATATTGTTTACAGAGAAGTGGGGTCCTACCTCACGCAGCATTTCACTGTAATTCAGCTTTAAGAGCCAGTCCGCATTATTCACCATGATTGCCTTGCCATCGCCGAATTCGATGAATCTTTCCATCTGCACCTTAAAGCAATCACAGTTATGCTGGATGATTTCCGGTGTCATCATCGAACGCAGGTCAGTGCGGCCGGATGGGTCACCTATATAGGCAGTGCCGCCGCCAATAAGGACTACCGGTTTGTTCCCTGCCATCTGCAAACGCTTCATCAGGCACAGGGCCATAAAATGACCAACATGCAATGAATCCGCAGTTGGGTCAAATCCAATATAAAACGTTGCCTTACCAGTATTAACAAGATTCTTGATTTCTTCTTCGTCGGTAACCTGGGCAATCAAGCCGCGAGCTACCAGTTCTTCATAAACGCCCATTTTGACAACTCCTTTTTTAATTAAATAACAAAAATGCCCCCTGCTCCATATGGAACAGAGGGCAAGAATTGCGGTACCACCTCTTATTCGAAAATTCCTCACAGAATTTCCCTCACCAAGTGCAAACACACTCGTACGCTGTATCGGGCGTACCCGTCAAACCCTACTGTCAGTTCAGGCAGCAGCTCCAGGGTGTATTCGATTCAGCGCGTCTGCATCCTCTCACCAGCCGGATGCTCTCTGAATGACGTAAACTGACCTACTTCTCCCGATCATTGCTTTTTAAAATTATTAATTTATTAAATTTTAGTTGAGGAAACAATTAAAGTAAAGTCATTTTCACAGAATCTTTAATATTATTTCAATATTTCTTTCAATACCCAAAAACGGTTTAAACGGTTACATATAAACGACCATTCCTGCACTAATGCTCTGAAGGGCATTGGTTTTCCAGTAACACAGACCGCAAGGCAGATAATGGCTCTT
>JAJUGM010000160.1 GCA_029268165.1 Bacteroidota bacterium | reverse complement strand
GGGAGCTCTTAGAAAGAGCGAACCAATGGATTATTGGGTTAAATAAACCCTAATTCATGCCATAATTTTTCTTTTCTGATTCTAGTTTCAATTACTTTATGCGATACCTCAAATTTTCCGCATAAAAGTAAAGAAACAGCATTTATAGCATGCTCATGAGATTCTTCACAGTCAGTTGAATTGATATATTTTTCTATTTTTGATCTTTCTTTTTCAAGAAGACTAATTAGGACATTTTTTGGGACCAGAAGACTACCAGCGAATTCATCTGCCTGGCTCTCAAACCAGTTTATATCTTCTTCGGGAATATTTTGTCTGAAATCTATCCATTCTTCAATTGAAGAGAATTTGGCTTTTAGAATCTGCTCTTTATGCAAATAGTAATGACTCAATTCATGGGCCAAAGTAAATCATACCCTTTGTAAATATCTTTCATCGGAATTATCTATCATTATTGTATGTAAATCACTTCATAATTGACTATCAATTCCAAACTCTTCCTTTAAAAAGGATTGTGGTTTAATTGTCATCCCCAACCTGAATCCCATTATATCTTCATTATTTTTTTTGAAATAAACGATCATGCAATAATTCAGTTAAAGCTTAACCTGCCATTACCCCCTAATCATCACCAGCATCATTTTAAAACGCTCCCGTGCATTTACGGCATGAGGAATATGAGCTGGCATAATAATGAACTCTCCGGCTTTTAAAATATAAGGCTTTTTATCAATAACAATCTCACCCCTGCCTTCAACAACCTGTACCAGGGCATCAAATGGCGCTGTATGCTCGCTTAAAGCCTGCCCTTCTGAAAAAGCAAAGAGGGTTATATTTCCGGTATCTTTTTTCAGTATGGTCTTACTTACAATTGCTCCATCGGAATAATCCACTGAAGAACTAAGACCAAAAACCTTTGACTTTTCAAATTCCTTTATTTCCATTTTTTATTATTTTATTATTTCCTCTGTTTTTGTAAAAATATTACATTTATTATCTTGAATTTAAGGTAGGCAACTAAAAAAAAGTTAACTTGCCCGGGTTTTAATATATGAAAATTGAAAAAAAATGCTGTTAAAACGGGAATAATTGCAGCTGTAGCAGTCATCGTGCTTACTGTATGTTTTTTTCTTATGGTTATAATTTCCCCACCCGGGAAATATAATACTGTAGCGGATTTTATCGAAGCATATCAACCGTCAATACTAATGCCTGCTATTCCTGCCTTTTTCCTTGCACTGATGAATATTCCGTTTTTTGTATCACTTTATTTTTATAGCGAAGAGCCAAAAAGGCCTGTAGCATTGACAGGGTTAGTATTTGTTGCGGGTTATTCACTATGTAGTGGTATAAATTATTTTATGCAATTAACTTTAGTGCCGCTTAACGTTAAGTTAATGCAGGAAAACCTGTTAGCAGTCAGTTGCATGTTTATCCCAGGCTCTCTGGCATATATGCTTGATAATTTAGGTTATGCATTTCTTTCAGTTGGTTTTCTCTTTTTTTCAATGATATTTAGCCTCAGGGGATTGCAGGGATATATAAAATCAGCCTTTATTATTTATGGTATATCAGGCCTTACAGGCGCTATTGGTTACATAACCGCAACACCTTTGTTTGAAGCCTTTCTGATTATTTCAGCTTTGCCTTATTTAGTAGCTGTAATCCTCACATGGGCAGAATACATGCGCTTATCTAAAAATGCTGAATTGACATTAACTTAAAAGTCAAATAAATAAAATCATTATTATGATAGTATCAACAACTCCGACATTAGAAGGTAAAAAGATTACCACCTATCTGGGTATTGTTACCGGCGAGGCAATCATTGGCGCTAATCTTTTCAGGGATATATTTGCCGGTATACGCGATATTGTGGGAGGCCGTTCAGGCTCTTATGAAGAAGTGCTACGTGAAGCCAAAAATAATGCGCTTTCGGAAATGGAAGAAAACGCAAAGCGTCTTGGTGCCACAGCAGTTGTTGGCGTAGACCTTGATTATGAAACAGTTGGCAACAATGGCAGTATGCTAATGGTCACTGCCAGTGGCACTGCAGTCATTACCGAATAAATTTAAGGGATGCCCTTTGATTGAATTGAAGTAATAAAACTTTGCCGGTAAAATCAGTTACAGTTGTTTTCCTGCTTCTTTATGCATTCAATTATTTCTTCGACTGATTTTGTAGAATTTGGTAAAAGATTATCAGGACATTTACCTAATATCCGGGCTACCTGAAATCTTTTACAGCGCAGGCGTCCAGCTTCGCCAGCTTCGCAATAGAGCCTTTTATAAACATCAACGTATTCAGTGCCTTTAAGAATACCATTGAAGATAGGACATTTTTCGGCCTTAGGGCATAAATCTGCATTCATTGGATTTAGAATTTTCTGATTATTATATCATATATACTTAATATTCAAAAAATTGTTTCATTCTTAAAGCTGAAAATATTTAGTGTCAGATAACGGATTTATTCCTAACAGCGTGAACGTGTTTCTCGGCATTATAAGAAGACCTCACCAGTGGTGATGATTCAACATAGGAAAATCCTTTAGCAAGACCAATTTGTTTATACTTGTCGAATATTTGCGGGGCAATATATTCTGCAACCGGTATATGTCTTAAAGTAGGCTGCAGATACTGGCCAATGGTCATAACGCTTACGCCTGCATCTAATAAATCATCCATAGTATCAAGTACTTCCTTCTCGGTTTCGCCCAGTCCCAGCATAATTCCCGATTTAGTAACAGTACCTGATGAAGCAACATATCTGAGGACATCAAGACTGGTGTGATACCTGGCTTTATTTCTGATAACAGGAGTCAGCCTTTCCACTGTTTCAAGGTTATGGGAAATGACTTCGGGGTTTTCATCAATAATTTTGCCGATAAATTCTTTGTGTCCCTGAAAGTCGGGTATGAGTACTTCAATGGTGGTTTCCGGATTTTTTTCCTTGATTTTACGGATGGTTACTGCCCAAAGGGATGCTCCGAAGTCTTCGAGGTCATCGCGGTCAACTGATGTAATGACACAATGTTTCAGACCAAGGATGTGAACTGATTCTGCAACCCTTTCAGGCTCGTGCCAGTCAACCGGTAATGGTTTGCCGGTTGGCACGGAACAAAACCTGCAATGGCGGGTGCAGATATTTCCAAGTATCATAAAGGTAGCAGTGCTTCGGTTCCAGCATTCACCAATATTGGGGCAGTTGCCACTGGTGCAGATGGTGTTGAGATTAAACCGGATTACTAGATTTTTAAGCCGCGGATAATTATCTCCGCTCGCTCTCTGCATCTTCATCCAGTGAGGGAGCCTTTTTCCGGTAACCTTATCGCTATCCATTGCCGAATATTTTCAGCAAAGATAGTTAATCTTAAATACTTCCGATATCAGCTTTCCAATATCAGTATCCCCGTTTATGTTTTTCATTTCTCCTTTCTCATGGCCTGGTAAGCCCGGTGCTGCATATAAGCATCAAGTATAATCATTGCCGTGAAGGCTTCAACAACAGGCCATACACGGGGGACGATAGTCGGGTCGCGGCGTGTTACAGCTGCAAGTTCTTTGTTTTCGAGGCTTACTTTATCAATTGTCATCTGGGGTTTTGCAATGGTTGGAGTTGGTTTAACAGCAACCCGTGCTACAATATCCTGGCCGGTTGTAAGTCCGCCGGTTATGCCGCCGGCATTGTTTGAAGTAAAAATTACTTTACCGTCTTTAACACGCATGGCGTCGTTACATTCTGACCCTTTTATGGCAGCAGCTTTAATACCGCAGCCAATTTCAACTGCTTTTACGGTGCCAATACTCATCAGGCGGCCCAGCTCGCCATCAAGTTTATTAAAAACCGGTTCGCCCATTCCGGCCGGAACGCCTGTTACAACAACCTCTACAATCCCCCCTGATGAATCTCCTTCTTTCATTATACGCATGATTTCGGCATACATAGCATCAGCGGCTTCCATATCAGGGCAGAAAAGTTTCGGATTTATACCATATTTTTCCTTAATTTTTTCTTCGTCATAAACAGGTTTTGCAATATCGGGGATGCGTTTTTCGAGCTCAGCCAGTATGGCGGCTTTTTCAAAGAATCGCATGTCTGGCTTCATCTTGTTTGATGCAAAAAGGTCGAGGTAAATAGGGTCATACTGTTTGCGGACTTCACGGTATGCAATGGCTTTTTTTCTGATTTCCCCAACAGGCATATCTTTCATGCTGATGCCTGCTGCTTCACGCACATAAGCTGTAACTTCAATTCCGTGGTCTTTCAGAATTTTTTTTGCCACGCACCCGGCTGCAACAATAGAAGACGTATAGCGGCCACTGAAAAAGCCTGCACCAATTGAATCATCCCATGAACCATATTTCTGATAAGATGCATACGATGCATGTCCGGGCCGCGGTGTACGGTTGGTCAGCTGATATTGTTCGATATGTTCAAAATGTCGGTCAACATTAGGTATCAGAATCACCATTGGGGTTCCATTGGTGTAGCCTGCGTTATTAAATCCGGGCATGGTGTCGGCCGCATTAATGCCACTGAAAATTATGGGCACGTCAGCTTCACGTCTGGGTGAGGTTAATTCACCCTGGCCCGGTTTTCTGAGCATCAGTTCGATATATATTTCTTCTTCAGTAAATAAATATCCGGGCGGTACACCTTGTATGTTAACAGACAAGCCTTCCTGATATGAACCACCCGCAACTGTGGTTTTAAAAAGTGTTCCGTAAGTGCAGCCAAGCATAGATTTAAAGTTTAGTTTATTGATTATTGATTTGCTATGAACTATTTAAAATCGTATATTCTATATTTCTGATTTATGTTTTGGAATGTAACGTATTCAATTTATCAAGTCACCTTACTACCTTGGTAAGTGTTGCTCCGATAGCACGCATATCTTCAACAAAAGTAGGATAGGTAACATCTATTGATTCGGCAGTATCAACAACCGTTGTGCCTTCCGAGGCAAGTCCGGCAATTGCCAGTGCCATTACCATGCGATGGTCATCATAACCGTGAACAATATTCCCTTTCAGAGGGCTGTGGTGAATAATAAGCCCGTCTTCCAGTTCTTCAATTTTAGCCCCCATTTTAGACAGTTCGCGGTAAGTTGCTGCAATCCGGTCGCATTCCTTAAGCCGTGCCTGAGGGACATTCATCAGGCGGGTTGTTCCCGATGCAAAACAAGCTGTTACTGCCATTGCCGGCAAAGCATCGGGCGTATTATTCATGTCAATATCAATACCTTTTAATGCACTTCCTTTAACCCATATGCCTGCATCAGTATGTCTGAGTTTTGCCCCCATCCTTTCGAGGTATTCAAATACTGCTTTGTCACCCTGATGATCAGCAAAATCAAGACCTTTGATTAGTATTTCCGAACCTGTAATTGCTGCTGCACAGGCAGAAAAAGTGGCTGAAGAGAAATCGGCAGGAATACTCCTGTCAAATGCCTTATATTGTTGATTTCCTTTTATATAAAACCATTCAAGTCCCTTCTGTTCAAATTGAATATTCATTTTCCTGAGCCAGTCGAGTGTCATCTCAACATAAGGCTTTTCATGAAGATTTTCCACCTCTATTTCTGTATCTCGCTCAGCAAGGGGACAAGCAATAAGCAAGGCGGTTAAAAACTGTGAGCTGATGCCATTTACTCTTGTTTTACCTCCTTTTATAGGGCCTTGTATGATAAACGGACATTTACCGTTTGCTGATTCAATAATAGTAACGCCAAGCTTTTCTAATGCTGAAAACAGAGGAGTCATTGGCCTGGACCGTATTGAGTTATCGCCGTCAAATTTAACGGGATGACTGGCAAGGGCACACAACGCTGTTTGTATACGCAGAGTAGTACCTGAATTCCCAACGTCAATAAATTTGCATTTTGGTGATATTCTGCCTCCGGTGCCTTTTACCTGCCATTCAGCTGAGGTGATAATATCGGCACCCATTTCTCTTGCACCGGCAATGGATGACAGAGCATCAGAAGAGATTAGTGGGTTACGGAGTATCGATATACCATCGGCCATCGCAGCAATTGACACTGCACGTATGGTATGCGATTTTGAGGCAGGAATTAATATTTCTCCTGCCAGTTTTGACTTTGCCGATCTTATTTTCATATACCAAAAACCTCAGGTGGGCGAAGATAATGAATGAAACATTAAATAACAAATGCAATAAAAAAATGCAAAATTATTTATTTTTGAATTCATTTTTTTTCACGTTAAGTTTATATGAGAGTTTCACTACAAACAACAATATTAGCTGCGCTTGTTCAAATTTATCTATGTTTCCATTGCACATTTGCCCAGTTGAATAACCCATCGGCCAATAATGGAATTAATGGCTTTAAATCAAACGCTTATGAAAATAACATCATGCATTTCTGGTTACGTAATGGAAACATGATTAAAGGCAGAATAGGTACTATTACCACTGACACTGTTGAAATAATTGATATCTATGGTGTACACAATTTTTATAAAAAGAAAAATATTGTCAGTGCCTCACCTCAGGGCATTATGGACCCTTCCGTTGGTATTGGATTAGGAATTCCTTATGGTTTTACAGGGTTGAATATTAATTTTCCGGCTTACCGCTTTATTTATATAACGGCAGGTTTTGGCACAAAGTTTAAAGAAAAGAGTTATTTGTGGAATATTGGTACTAATATTTACCTGTTAAATGAAAGATTACGCCCCAGAATTTCTGCTTATTACGGCATAAACAGTTTTTTATTGATTAAGGGAATGTCGTATCAGCAATTCACAGGATTTTCATTCGGAGGAGGATTTGAAGCACGGATTTATTACAGACATGGCATCGATTTCAGTCTTTTGTATTGGTATTCTCCGGCCTTTGATAAGGCTTTAAAACATGCACAACAATCATGGTTCACCATTGAAAAGCGCAGCTCTCCTGTATTAATTTCTTTCGGTTACAGGTTTTTTTATTAACTTAAAACAGCAACATTTGTTCCGGTTCATCATTGCTGTGTTTTTCCACCGGATCTTCTGATATAACTGATTTATCCGAATCTTCACCAGGAGTTTTTTCTTCAGGCTGTCCGTTGAATTTAAAAACAGGCGGAGATTGCCTCAGAGGTTCGAGTTCAATAATTTCTTTCACCTCAAAGGTAGTGATCCGTTTGCCTTTTGCTTTTGCGCTTTTCACGCCAATAAAATCGGCAATTTCAATAATCTGCGGAGGGCGATTTTTATGTTTTCCGCCAAACCTTACTTCAATGCGTGGATAATATTGCTCCGAAAGCAAAGTCAGACTCGATCCGGGATGTTCATCAATAAATGTTGAAGGTTTTTCTGAAGCTTCGGCAATAAAACGTTTTGCATAATAATATTTCTGTTCCCCATCATAATAAACAGCTGAATATATTTTTTTCGGGTCATATTTATGAAGCAACAAAAGATCATCTTCAAAATGATTTGAAAAATCGGTTGTTGATAACCGCATTATACCCGAACGGGTAAATACAATTATTTTTTCATTGTCAGCAAAT